>DASVMY010000032.1:0-4816 GCA_036384135.1 Caulobacteraceae bacterium
GACCGATGCGAATGGATGTGGAGGTTTGGACGTGCTGGCGCAGGCATCATTGCCTGCGCCACTAATTCCCCGGCGCGGTAACAGTTGCTCCGAAGCAATTCTGGTAAACCGAAAGTTACTTGCGCAGGCCCAGACGATCGAGCAGCGTGCGATAGCGGTCGCGGTCGGAACGACGCAGATAGTCGAGCAACTTACGACGACGGCTGACCATTCCCAGCAGGCCCCGACGCGAGTGGTGATCCTTGACGTGATCCTTGAAATGTCCCGTCAGATCGTTGATGCGCGCAGTCAGCAATGCAACCTGCACTTCCGGCGAGCCGGTATCGGCTTTCGCCCGTTGATGGTCCTGCAGTATTTGAGCCTTCTGGCTCGTCGTAATTGCCATTACCTGACTCTCCCGAAGAAAGGCCGGTATTCTACCTGCGGAGTCAGGGGCTTTCCAAGCCTTTTTATGGGCTTAATCACGAGTCCACTGACCGCTTGCCGCCGGCCTGCGCCTGGGAAACAAGGCGTTTGGACACCAGGCTGCCGTCCGGTTTGAATTCCCCTACACCCATGAAGGCGCCCGCCGGATCGTAGAGGCGGACCAAGCCGTGGCCAGACGCTGACGCAACTGCCAGGCCATTGATAATGCGCAGACTGGCCTCCGGGTCGAGAAGGACGGCGGGCAGATCTTCCACCAGACGATCGACGGGCAGCAATCGCGCATCACGGCCCGCCTGGTCCATTTCAGCCAGTTCACAGGCGCGCGCCGCCCGCCTTGGCCGCCGCCAGCAGGTTGGGCCACAGCTCGCTCTCCACGAAGATCGCCAGGCCGGGTCGCCAGTGGGCGATGAATCGAGCGGCCGCCTGGGGGGTGTCGAGCGGCGCGTACTGGTGGATGACGCCGGGCGGCCGTTGGCTGGCGAGCAGTTCGGCGGAGGTCCGGGTCCCGGTGGTCACCAGCAGCGTCACGTCGGGTCGTTCGGCTGCAATGCGGTCGATCAGGGGCGCCATGGAGATCGCCTCGCCGACGCTGGCGCCGTGCAGCCAGACCAGCGGTCCCTTCGGCCGCGGACGTCCGGCGAAGCCCCGCCGCTCGCCCAACCGCGCCGGGTCCTCCTTGCCCCGCGCCGCGCGGCGCGCCAACAACCACGGCGTCAACGGCTCGAAGGCGCCGGCCACCAGGGCGTAGAGCTGCAGGCTGAAGGGGCGCCGGCTCATCCCAACAGCGCCTCGGCCCGCGCCTGGGCCGCGTTCAGCCGCGCTTCCCAGTCAGCTCGCGCCGCCTCCGTCGCCGCCTCATCAGCGTCGGACGCCAGCCACAGCGGTCCCTCCGCCACCAGAGCGCAGCGGCCGAAGGGCAGGGGGAAGCGGGCGTTGTCCCAGCTCTTCGCCGCGATGGCCGGCGAGGCCGCGAAGCCGCACAGCATCACCGGCGCCCCCGACAGCTTGGCCAGCTGGGCCGCGCCCAGGGACATCCGCTGGCTGGGGCCGCGTGGTCCATCGGGCGTCAGCAGCGCCGCCGCTCCGCTCCGGACCGCCTGCAGCATCCGCCAGAAGGCGTGGGCGCCGCCTTTCGAAGTCGCCTTGCCTTCGCTGGTCGGGGCCTTGGCCATGGAGCCGCGGATGGTCGGCGCCCCCACCCACTCGGCTGCCCGGGCGATGAAGGCGCCGTCCCGCGACAGGGAAACCATGGCGTAGCGCGGCTTGGCTTTCAGCAGGGCCAGGCTGGCCATGGCGGGCGCGAGCCGCCCATGCCAGAACAGGATGATCATCCCCTCCGGCGCATCGATCACCGCGCGGGCGGCGCTCATGTCCTCGTAGCGCCAGCGCAGGGTGGCGAAGAGCAGGCGCAGGTATCCGGCCGCCAGCAAGGCCAGGACGGTCTGGACGGCGCGCGACCGCAGCAGGGTCTTCATTGCGCCGCCGGCTCCAGGGCCTGGCCGCCGGCCAGTCGCGCATAGAGGCCGCCGGCGCGCGTCAGGCTGGCGTGGTCGCCGTGCTCGACCACCTTGCCGGCCTCCAGCACATAGATGCGGCTGGCCTCGCGCACGGTAGCCAGGCGGTGGGCGATGACCAGGGTGGCGCGGCCGGCCATCAGCCGGGTCAAGGCCGCCTGCACCTGGGCCTCGCTGTCGCTGTCCAGCGCGCTGGTGGCCTCGTCCAGCAGCAGGATGGGGGCGTCCTTGAGGAAGGCGCGGGCGATGGCGATCCGCTGGCGCTGGCCGCCGGAGAGCTTCAGCCCAGCCTCGCCGGCCTGGGCCTGATAGCCGCCGGGCAGGGCGGTGATGAACTCGTGCGCCGCCGCCGACCTGGCCGCCGTCTCGATCTGCTCCTGGCTGGCGCCGGGGCGGGCGTAGGCGATGTTGGCGGCGATGGTGTCGTCGAACAGGAACGGCTCCTGGGTGACCAGGGCGATCTGGCCGCGCAGGGAGGCCAGGGTGACGCCGCGCACATCGTGTCCGTCGATGGTCACGGCGCCGGCGACGGCGTCATAGAACCGTGGGACGAGGTTGATCAGGGTGCTCTTGCCGGCCCCCGACGGCCCCACCAGGGCGACGATCTCGCCGCGCCGGACCTTCAGGCTGACGTCGCTCAGCACCGGCGGCCCGCTTCCATAGGCGAAGCTGACGCCTTCGAAGGCCAGAATCCCCTCGCCGGGCGGCAGGGGCTGGGCGCCGGGCGCGTCGGTGATGGTCGGGGCCGCGTCCAGGGCCGCCAGCAGCCGGCGCCCGGCGGCCGAGCCCTGCGCCATCACCGTGCTCAGATTGGCCACCTGGCGCAGGGACTGCCCGGCGGTCAGCAGGGCGGCCAGGAAGGCGGTGAAGGCGCCGGGGTCGGGGGCGCCGGCCGAAGCCTTCCAGCCCTCATAGGTCAGCACCGCGGCGACCACGGCCATGGTCAGGGTCTCGGAAACCGGCGCCGCCATGGCCCGGGCGTTGTCGCCGCTGACCAGGTGGCCCTGGCGCTCGCCGATCACCCTGCCCACCCGCTGCGCCTCAAAGGCTTCGCGGTTCTCCAGCCTGACCACCCGCACCCCGGCCAGGCTCTCCAGGATCACCCGCGCCAGGGCGCCGGTGGCGTCCATCGCCCCTTTGGCCGCGGTGGTGGTGCGCTTCGAATAGCGGCGCAGGACCAGGGCCACGAGGGGGCCGGCCAGGAGCACGAATAGGGTCAGGCGCCAGTCCATATAGGCCATCACCGCCACCGCCCCGGCCAGGGCCAGGCCCTGCTGGACCAGGTTGACCAGGCCGCTGGTGGCCGCCTCGCGCACCAGGCCGGCGTCGTAGAGGGTGGAGGCGACATGGCCGCCGCTGTGGACGTCGCGCAACTGCGCCAGGTCGGCCCGCACCAGGGCGCCGAACAGGTCTCGCTGCAGGTCGGCGACGACGGCGTTGCCGATGCGGTTGACTGACACCGTCTGGACGATCTGCGCCGCGCCGCGGCCCAGGGCCAGGACGGCGAGGGTCAAGGGAATGGCGAGCAAGGCGCCGGCCTTGGGGTGCACGATCAGGTCGTTCACCGCCGGCTGCAGCACCCGCAGCAGCAGCGCCTGCAGGGCCGCGAACAGCACCGCGCAGGCCAGCGCCAGCGTCAGGCCCGCCCCATGCCGCGACAGATAGGCGCGCGCCAGCCGGGCGATCACGGCGCTTGCCTTGGCCTCCGCGCGAGGCTCACTGCCAGGGTCATTCATCCGCGCCAGCCGTCATCCGCACCGCCGCCGCTGTCAAGCTGGGCCCGTCAAGACGGCCCCCTTTGCATCGCCGCCCGCCCGGCCCTAGTTAGGCGCTGGAATCCAGGCAGGATCGCCGCGTGCCCACCTTCGACCTCACCACCCGCGACGGACGGCTGAGGGCCTATCTCGACTACCTTTGGAACGACCACGCCTACCTGCGCCTGGGCTTTTCCAACGCCCACCGCCTGCCGGACGGCCTGATCCGCGCCAACCAGCCCTGGCCCTTCCAGCTGAAGGCCTGGGCGCGGCGGGGGGTGAAGACGGTGATCAACCTGCGCGGCGGGTTCGGGGCCAGCTTCTACGCCTTCGAAAAGGACGCCTGCCGCCGTTACGGCCTCACCCTGCGCGACTTCACCGTCGCCTCCCGCGACGTGCCGACCGCGGCGCAGATCCTGGGCGCCAAGGCGCTGTTCGAGAGCATCGAGTACCCGGCCCTGATGCATTGCAAGTCCGGGGCGGACCGGGCCGGGCTGATGGCGGTGCTCTACATGCACTTTCGGCAAGGCCGCACGATCCGCGAGGCCCTGAGCCAGCTCTCGCCGCGATACCTGCACGTGCGGGCCGGCCTCACCGGAGTGCTGGACTATGTGTTCGAGCGCTACCTGGCCGACGGCGAGCCGGCCGGCCAAAGCTTCCTGGACTGGACCCAGAGCCCCGCCTACGACCCCGCGGCCATGAAGGCGCACTTCCGCGCCCACTGGTGGGGGACCTTGCTGACCGAGCGGCTGTTTCGGCGGGAGTAAGGTTGAGGCGTCGGGGGAGCGGGTGTGTGGGGGTAGTGGGGCGTTGAGGGAGCGGCTATTTCGGCGACAGTTTACTTTCTTAGCTGTGCTAAAAAGTAAACTGTCGCCGAATTAGCCGCCGCACCGGCCGGTGGATCAGGGCGATCGCTGATCCCGCGGCTCCTCAGCCCCCTCGGCCTGCAGCGCCCTGGCCTTCTGCCGCCAGACGGTCTGCGGCATGGCGTAGGGGGAGCCTGGGGGGCGGGTTTCGCGTTCCTCGACCGCCCAGTTCTCGCACTCGAAGAAGTTGGCGTCGAAGGCCAGGCCCAGGTGGGTCAGGGTCTGTACGATCGTGGCCCCGACCGGCTGGGCCAGG
>DASVMY010000033.1:0-5853 GCA_036384135.1 Caulobacteraceae bacterium
ACCCCCGGGCTGGAGAGCGCCCGCCGCGCCGGGGCCCGCTGGCTGGCCTACACCGCCAACTGGCCCGAACTCACCCCCGACCGCCTGATCTGCACCGCCGGCGCCCAGCAGGCCCTCGCCGCGGCCGTCATGGCCCTATGCCGCCCCAGCGACGCCCTGATCGCCGAGGCCGCCAGCTTCTACGGCGTCAAGATGCTGGCCGCGCAGATGGGGCTGAAACTGGTCGGGGCGCAGATGGACGCCGAGGGCCTGACCCCCGAGGGCCTGGCCAGAGCCGCCCGCGACTCCGGCGCCAAGGTCGCCTATGTCCTGCCCCTGCAGAACCCCACCTCCCGCCTAATGGGCGCCCAGCGCCGCCGCGAGATCGCCGACACCGCCCGGCGCCTGAACCTGACGCTGGTGGAGGACGACATCTACGCCGCCCAGGCCACCGCCCTTGGCCTGCAACCCCTCGCCGTCCTGGCGCCGGAACGGACCTTCTACGTCTCCAGCCTGTCCAAGGCCCTCGCGCCCGGCCTGCGCGTCGGCTACCTGGTCCCGCCGCCCGGCGTCTGGTTCGACCGCTGCCAGGACGCCCTGCGCACCATCGCCTTTGGCCCTCCGACGTTCGGCGGCATGGTCGCCGCCGACTGGATCGAACGCGGCGAGGCCTTCGAGATCGCCCAGGCGGTGAACACCGAGCTCACCCGCCGCGCCGACCTGGCCCGCTCGATCCTTGGGCCTGCCATGGAGCCCATCGCCCGCCCCATCGCTTCCCACGTCTGGCTGCCACTGTCCGAACTCGACGCCGAGCGGGTGGCCGGCCAGGCCCTGCGCGGCGGCGTCGAGACCACCGCCCCGCGGCCACCGTTCCTCGATGGGGCGCCTGTCACCGGCCTGCGTATCTGCCTGGGCGCCCCCGCCGACCTGGCCGAGCTCGGCGCCGGCCTGGAGATTCTCCGCGCCGCCCTCGACCCGGCCACGCGCTCGGCATCCTCCATCGTCTGAGAGGCTACCGGTGACCCACCAAATCCGTACGAACGGCTACGAGATCGACGACAATCCCGACCGTTTTGACCTCCCTACGGCTCACGACTGGATCACCAGCGACAGCTATTGGGCCGCCGGCATTCCCCTGGGGACGTTCGAGAAGGCGATCCGGGGCAGCCTCGTCGTCGGCGCCTATGACACCGGTGGCCAGATGGCCGCCATGGCCCGCGTGGTCACTGACCGCGCCACCTTCGGCTGGGTCTGCGACGTCTTCGTCGAGCCCTCCCGTCGCGGCGCCGGCCTGGGCAAGGCCTTGATGTCCTTCATCAAATCCCACCCCGACCTGCAGGGCTTCCGCCGTCTGCTCCTGGCCACCCGCGACGCCCACGGCCTCTACGCCCAGTCGGGTTTCGCACCGCTGCAAGGGGCGGAAAAGTGGATGGAGATCTGGAACCCCGACGTCTACCGCCGCTAGTCCAGATCCACCGTCAGTTCCGGCCACCGCGCCTGGGCGTTGGCCGCCGTCCGCGCCAGTCCGGCGGTCCGCCGGGCCGGGTTGCGGCGGATGCGCATGGCGAACAGATCCTCCAGCCCATAGGGCGCCACGATGCTGATCGTATCGTCCGCCTCCAGCCGCGCCCCGACGCAGAACGCCGGCGCGGTGAAACGCGCAATCGCTTCCGCGGTATGGCTTAGCGGCGCATAGGCCTCGCCGAACTTGGCCTCGAACCAGACGTGCACCCGCGCCTGGTTGCGCACCTCCACCAGCGCGCGCAGCGGCGCCTCGAACGCCGCCGCCACCCGCCGGATCACCTCGTCCTCGGCCTCATAGGAGATGTCCGAGGCGTCGAAATAGGCCAGGTCGTAGTCCTTGATCCCATAGGCCGGATCGCGCCCCGTCAGGTGGTTCCAGACCGGCTGGTAGATGGCGCCGGAGAAGATCATCCAGTCCGGCAGGTCCAGCGCCCGCGCCGTGCGCATCACATGCATCAGCCCCGGCGTCGCCCGCAGAATGGCGTCCAGGCGGGCTTCGAGTTCGGTCATCGGCCCCGAACCGGCCAGGCGTGGTCCAGCGGCCCATGCCCCGCGCCAAAGCCCGGCGCGCGCCGGATCGCCTCGGCCACATAGCCCCAGGCCCGCGCCACCGCGTCCTCCAGCTTCAACCCCTGCGCCAGGCCCACGGCGCAGGCGCTGGCCAGGGTGCAGCCGGTGCCGTGGGTGTGCCGCGTGTCGATACGCGGGCCCTCGAAGGTGGTCTCGCCGGCGGGTGTCATCAGCACGTCGATGACCGATTCCCCGGCCACATGGCCACCCTTCATCAACACCGCCCTGGCGCCGTGTGTCAGCAGTCGCTCGCCGGCGCGGCGCAGGTCATCCGTGGTCGCCACCGTCAGGCCGGTCAGGGCCTCCGCTTCGGGCGCATTAGGCGTCAGCAGGGCCGCGCGCGGGACCAGCTCGGCCAGCACCGCCTCCACAGCTTCGCGGCCCAGCAGGCTCGCCCCCCCCTTGGCGACCATCACCGGGTCGATCACCGCCGGGACCCCCGCGGCGGCGTCGAGCAGGCCCGCTACGGCCCGCACGACGGCGGCGTCGCCCAGCATGCCGGTCTTGATGGCGTCGGCGCCGATATCCTCCAGCACCGCCCGCGCCTGGGCCTCGATGAGCTCGACGGGCAGAGGATGGACGCCGTGGACGCCCAGGGTGTTCTGCACCGTGATGGCCGTGATCGCCGTCGCCGCATAGCCCCCCAGCGCCGTCACCGTCTTGATGTCCGCCTGGATCCCCGCCCCGCCCCCGCTGTCGGACCCGGCGATGATCAGGACGCGGCCGCGAAATTCAGTCATGCGACCCGGCTTGGCCGATCGCGGCCCAGACGGCAAGAGCCTGGACCGTCTCGCGCACGTCGTGGACGCGCACCGCCGCCACGCCAGCGGCCGCCCCGGCCAACGCCGCCCCGATGGACCCGCCAAGCCGGTCGTCAGCGTTCTTGGCCGAGGGGTCGACGGTGCGTAGGAAGCTCTTGCGGCTAGCGCCCAGCAGCACCGGGAAACCCAGCGCCACCAACGTATCCAGGTTGCGCAGCAGGGTCAGGCTGTGCTGGGCGGTTTTGCCGAAACCGAGACCCGGATCGAGCCAAATCCGCTCCCGCGCCACCCCGGCCGCCATCGCCGTCTCGGCGCGCGCCAGCAGGAAGGCGCACACCTCCGCCACCACATCGTCATAGCGCGGCGCGGCTTGCATGGTCTCGGGTTGCCCCCGCATGTGCATCAGAACCACCTCACAACCGAGCTCCGCCGCTACCGCCGCTCCTTCAGCCGCGAAGCCCAGCGCGGTGACGTCGTTCCACATCGTCGCCCCCGCCGCGACGGCGGCGCGCGCCACCGCGGGCTTCATGGTGTCGATGGAGATCGGGATCGGACTTGCGGCCCGTAGCGCGGCGATCAGCGGCGCCACTCGCGCGATCTCCTCGGTCTCGCCGACCGGCTCGGCGCCCGGCCGGGTGGACTCGCCGCCGATGTCGAGGATATCCGCACCCTCGCCGATCAGCCGGCGGGCGTGGTCCAGCGCCGCCGCCCCGCCCAGGAACCGTCCGCCGTCGGAGAAGCTGTCCGGCGTGACGTTGACGATGCCCATGACGAGAGGTCGGCTCATTCGCGCTCTCTAGCGCGGCGGGCCCACAAAGCGAAACGGCAGGCGCCGTTGGGCGCCTGCCGCTCGAAGTTTAATCCGGAGGGAGAACCTTACGCCGGTTCCGGGCTCGGACGCGGCGCCAGGGGCACCGAGACCCGCGGGCCGGTCGGAGCCTTGTGGTCGGCCTCGTCGCGGACCGGGGCGACGCCCTTCAGCGCGTTGGTGATCTCGTCGCCGGTCAGGGTCTCGTATTCCAGCAGGGCCTTAGCCAGGGTGTGCAGGTCTTCCATCTTGTTGGTCAGGATGGTCTTGGCTTCGTTGTAGCCGTCCTGCGTCAGGCGCTTGACCTCGGAGTCGATGATGTTGGCCGTCTCTTCGGAGACGTTCTGGGTGCGCGACACCGAGTGGCCCAGGAACACCTCGTCCTGGTTCTCGCCGTAGGACACCAGGCCCAGCTTCTCCGAATAGCCCCACTTGGTGACCATGGCCCTGGCCAGGCGCGTGGCCTGCTCGATGTCCGAAGAGGCGCCGGAGGTGACCTTCTGCTTGCCGAAGATCAGCTCCTCGGCCACCCGGCCACCGTACAGGATGGCCATGCGCGAGGTCATCTGCTCGTAGCTCATGGAGAGCTTGTCGCGTTCCGGCAGCTGCATGACCATGCCAAGCGCCCGGCCGCGCGGGATGATCGTGGCCTTGTGCACCGGATCGGTGTCAATGACGTTCAGCGCCACCAGGGCGTGGCCGCCCTCGTGGTAGGCGGTCATCTTCTTCTCGTCCTCGGTCATGACCATGGAGCGGCGCTCCGCGCCCATCATCACCTTGTCCTTGGCGTCCTCGAAGTCGACCTGGGTGACCATGCGGCGGTTCTTGCGCGCGGCCGTCAGGGCGGCTTCGTTGACCAGGTTGGCCAGGTCGGCGCCGGAGAAACCGGGCGTGCCGCGGGCGATCACCTTGACGTCGACGTCGGCGGCCAGGGGCACGTTGCGCATGTGCACGCGCAGGATCTTCTCGCGGCCGTTGACGTCGGGGTTGGGCACCACGACCTGGCGGTCGAAGCGGCCCGGCCGCAGCAGGGCCGGGTCCAGCACGTCGGGACGGTTGGTGGCGGCGATCAGGATGATGCCTTCGTTGGACTCGAAGCCGTCCATCTCCACCAGCAGCTGGTTCAGGGTCTGCTCGCGCTCGTCGTTGCCGCCGCCCAGGCCCGCGCCACGATGGCGGCCCACGGCGTCGATTTCGTCGATGAAGATGATGCAGGGGGCGTTCTTCTTGGCCTGTTCGAACATGTCGCGCACGCGGCTGGCGCCGACGCCCACGAACATCTCCACGAAGTCCGAGCCCGAAATGGTGAAGAAGGGCACGCCCGCCTCGCCGGCCACGGCCCGCGCGATCAGGGTCTTGCCGGTGCCCGGAGGGCCGATCAGCAGGGCGCCCTTGGGAATCTTGCCGCCCAGGCGCTGGAATTTGGCCGGGTCCTTCAGGAAGTCGACAATCTCGGTCAGCTCTTCCTTGGCCTCGTCAACGCCGGCGACGTCGTCGAAGGTGACGCGGTTCTTGTTCTCGGTCAGCAGCTTGGCCTTGGACTTGCCAAAGCCCATCGCCCCGCGGGCCCCGCCCTGCATCTGGCGCATGAAGAACACCCACACCCCGATCAGCAGCAGGATCGGCAGCATCTGGATCAGGATGCCCACCAGGGTCAGCTGACCGGGCGGGTCGAAGTCGTAGAGGACGTCCTTGGCTTCCAGGTGCCGTTGCAGCTCGCCGGTGTCCACAGGCCCGGTGGCGGACAGCTTGTGGCCGGCCTTATCCAGCGCCTCCAGGGTCTGGCCCCGGATCTTCAGCGACTTCACCTCGCCGGTGTCGATCTTGCCCAGCAACTGGGAATAGCCCAGCTGCGTCGTGCTGCTGTTGCGGACCTGGCCGCTCATCACGCCGTAGGCCGCCACGGCGGCTATCGCGATTACGGCCCAGATGGCCAGACTGCGCAGATTCATGAATTTCGCCTCATCGCGCCCACTGCTGCCAATTTAGGACGTCCTGGCCGCTTTCGCCACGCACCGCAACGCCGTCTCGTCCACGATTGCTCCGACTGCGGCGAGAAACCGCGCTTGCACGAGGCTCCGGACCGAAACGGATGCTCCCTCTGCAAGGATCGGGCAAGTCACGCAACCGTTCTGATCGACTACCGCCGGCAAGGCGGGCCGAACGCGCGCCGGCAGGGCGGCCAAGGTCCGGCGCTGCCCGGCAGGCAGG
>DASVMY010000034.1:0-4666 GCA_036384135.1 Caulobacteraceae bacterium
CTCGCGCTCGGCCATCTCCACCGCCACGAAGCCGTCGCGGTCGCCGGCCTTCAGCGCCTGCATCACCGGATGGTCCGGCATCCAGGTCTGCAGGATCGCCCGGCCCGGCCGGTCATGCCGCCCCGCCCGGCCGGAGACCTGGGCCAGCAGCTGGTAGGTGCGCTCGGCCGCGCGCAGGTCGCCGCCGCGCAGGCCAAGATCCGCGTCCACCACCCCCACCAGGGTCAGGCTGGGGAAGTTGTGGCCCTTGGCGGCCGCCTGGGTGGCCACCAGGATGTCGATCTCCCCGGCCTCCATGGCCCCGATCAGGGCCCGGCCGGAGGCGGGGTCCGGGGCCGTGTCGGAGGAGAACACCGCCAACCGCGCGTCCGGGAACTTCAGCCGCGCCTCTTCCTCCACCCGCTCCACCCCCGGGCCGATGGAGACGAAGCTGTCTTTGGCGTTGCAGTGGGGGCAGCGCTCGGGCTTGGGCATGGAAAAGCCGGTCAGGTGGCAGACCAGCCGGCCGCTGTAGCGGTGCTCCACCAGCCAGGAATCGGTGTCGGGCGCCTTGAGCTTTTCGCCACAGGCCTTGCACAGCACCAGGGGGGCGTAGCCGCGGCGGTTGAGGAACAGCAGGCACTGTTCGCCCCGCGCCAGGGTCCGGGCCATTTCGGCCACCAGCACGGGCGACAGCCACTCGCCGGTCTGCGGCGGGTGCTCGCGCAGGTCGGCCAGTTCGATGGCCGGCAGGCCGGCGGCGCCGTGACGGTCCGACAGCCGCAGCCAGCGGTAGCGGCCAGCCTCGGCGTTCCACAGGCTCTCCAGCGACGGCGTCGCCGAGGCCAGGACCACCACGGCCCCCTCGATCTTGGCCCGCGCCACCGCCAGGTCCCGGGCCTGGTAGATGAAGCCGTCCTCCTGTTTGTAGGAGCCGTCGTGCTCCTCATCGACGATCACCAGCTTCAGGTCGGCGTAGGGCAGGAACAGGGCCGAGCGGGCGCCGACCACGATCCGCGCCTGACCATTGGCCACCGCCTCCCAGGTCAGCCGCCGCAGGGGCGGGGCGACGCCGGAGTGCCATTCGGCGGGCGCGGCGCCGAATCGGCGCTCGAAGCGGGCGATCACCGCCTGGGTCAGCGCAATCTCGGGCAGCAGCACCAGCACCTGGGCGGTGGGGCTGCGCGCCAGGGCGCGCGCCGCCGCCTCCAGATAGACCTCGGTCTTGCCCGAGCCCGTCACCCCGTCCAGCAGGGCCACGGCGAAGGCGTCCTGGTCCACCAGGGCCTTCAGCGCATCGGCGGCGGCGGCCTGGCTGGGGTTCAGCGCCGGACTGGGCCGGGTGAGGTCGGGCGGCGAAAAGGGCGAGGCCGGTTCGACCGTCACCGCCTCCAGGGCGCCGTCGTCCAGCAGGCCCTTGATCACGCCGGAAGACACCCCCGCCGTCCGCGCCAGGTCCGCCGGCCCCATCAGGCCCATGATCGCTTCCAGCACCCGAGCCCTGGCCGGTGTCAGGCGCGCGGGCGTCTTGCCGGTGGCGCGCAGGCGACGTTCCGGCCTTGGCCGTGGGGCGCGCAGGCCGCGGATGGCCATGGCCAGGGGCTGGCCCGGCCAATCGACCGCATAACGGGCGGCCCACTCGATGAACTCCAGCGTGCGCGGCGGCAGCGGCGGCTCGTCCAGCCGCTCCGACACCGGCTTGAGCGGCCGATTGCCGCCTGCGGCGTCGCGTAGGCCCGTCACTACCCCGCGCACCATTCTTGGGCCTAGCGGCGCGGCGACGATGTCACCGAGGCTGAGGTCCATCCCCGCCGGCTCCGCATAGTCGAAGGCTTCGGGCAGGGGCATGGGCAGCAGGACGGAAACTATCCGCGACATGAGCGTTCCATGCCGTGACGCCCCAATCGGCGTCGACGCTGGGCGTCGAACCGCTTAGAAGTCGCCGCCTCAACAGGCGAGATCCTTTCGATGCAGATTTTCCTCGACTCCACCGACACCGCGCAGATTCGCGACCTAGCCGCCACCGGCCTGGTGGACGGCATCACCACCAATCCTACGCTGATCGCCAAATCAGGCCGTCCCATGCTGGAGGTCATCGCCGAGATTTGCGGCCTCGTCGAGGGGCCGGTCAGCGCCGAGGTCGTCGCCACCGAGGTGGAGGCCATGCTGGCGGAGGGCCGCAAGCTGGTCACGGTCGCCCCCAATGTAGTGGTTAAGCTGCCCCTGACCCGAAACGGCCTCACCGCCACGGCCGAATTGGCCCGCGAGGGGATCAACGTCAACGTCACCCTGTGCTTTTCGGCCGTCCAGGCCCTGCTCGCGGCCAAGGCCGGGGCGGCCTACATCTCGCCCTTCATCGGCCGTCTGGACGACAACGGCGCCGATGGTGTGGCCCTGATCGCCGACATCCGCGCCATCTACGACAATTATGGATTCGACACCGAAATCCTCGCCGCCTCGATCCGGAACCCAGACCACGTCAAGAATTCCGCCTTGGCCGGGGCTGACTGCGCCACCATCCCGCCGGAGGTTTTCAACGCCCTCTTCAAGCACCCGTTAACCGACAAGGGGCTTGATCAATTCCTCAGCGACTGGGCCAAGACCGGCCAGTCGATCCTATAGCGGCGGCCGGGCTGGCCGCGGGGGCGGGCGATGGACGGGACGGCGATGGCGGAGGCGGCGCCTCTGCATGACGAGCTCAAGGCCTATCTGAAGGCCAATCCGGACATCCTTACCGGCGATCCCGACCTGCTGTCGGACCTGGGCCTCAAGCCCATCGCGCCCAATGTGGTGGAGTTCGGCCCTGTCGCCCTCTCCCGCGTCAGCGCCGCGCACAAGAAGGAAAGCACCGAGCGGCGCAAGCTGGAGGCGGTGGCCCAGGCTAATTTCGCCGCCCAGGCCCAGACTCACGCCGCCGTGGTCGACCTGCTGGAAGCGCGCAACCACTCCGACCTGGCCCGCCGGGTGGACGAAGTCGCCCGTCTGCGCTTCGGCCTGGCCGCCGGGGTCCTGGCCCTGGAAGGCCCCGGCCGGGTGCCGGCCGGCTGGCGTCCGCTGGTGGAGGGCCAGGTCGACCTGATCCTCGGCCCGCGCAAACTGGCCCTGATGGGCCACACCCCCACGGCGCTGGGTCTGTTCGGCGACGCGGCGGCGGAGGTGAACAGTTGCGCCCTGGTCCGCCTGGCCATCTGGGAGCCGGCCCGCGAGGGCGTCATCGCCTTCGGCTCGGCCGACGCCAAGGCCTTCACCGCCGACATGGGTTCCGACCTGGTGGCCTTCCTGGCACGGGTGGTGGAGCGGACCGCCGAGCGATGGCCGGTGATCTGACCGCCCCTGGCACCGGCGCGGAGGCCCTGGCCGCCTGGCTGGAGCACCTGACCCACGAGCGCCGCGCCAGTCCGCGCACGGTCGAGGCCTACCAAGCCTGTGTTCTGAGCTACCTGGGTTTCCTGACCCGCCACCACGGCGAGAGCCCCAGCGTCGCCGACCTGGGCGCCGTCAGCGCCGCCGACCTGCGCGCCTACCTGGCCTCGCGCCGGACGGGCGAGCGGCCCCTGTCGCCCCGGTCCCTGTCCCAGGCCCTGTCGGCCATCCGCACCTTCCACCGCTTCCTGGACCGGCGGCTGGGAACCCCCAACCCAGCCCTCGCCCTGGTCCGCGGCCCCCGCGTCAAGCCCGGCGCGCCCCGGCCCGTCTCCGAGGACCAGGCCCAGGGCCTGCTCACCGAGGCCGGCGAGGACGCCGATCTGGACCCCTGGGCCGCGGCTCGCGACGAGGCGGTGCTGACCCTGCTCTACGGCTGCGGCCTGCGGATCTCCGAGGCGCTGTCGCTGAAGCGGTCCGACGCGCCGCTGGGCGAGGCCCTGCGGATCACGGGCAAGGGGGGCAAGACCCGGATCGTGCCGCTGCTGCCGGTGGTGCGCCAGGCGGTGGACACCTACCTAGCCGCCCAGCCCTTCGTCCTGGCGCCGGAAGAACCGCTGTTCCGCGCCGTCCGGGGCGGCCCTCTGAGCCCCCGCCACGTCCAGGCGACGGTGCAGCGCCTGCGCGGCCGGCTGGGCCTTTCCGAGTGCGCCACGCCCCACGCCCTAAGGCACTCCTTCGCCACCCACCTGCTGGGCGCCGGCGCCGACCTGCGCTCGATCCAAGAGCTGCTGGGCCACGCCTCGCTCTCCACCACCCAGCGCTACACCGAGGTCGACGCCGCCGCCCTGCTCGGCGCCTACAATCAGGCGCACCCGAGGGCGTAGCGAGCCTCACGGGCATGACCGGCTACCGGCCGACCTCGTAGCTCACGACCAAGGGCGCGGCGCAGCCGTCCACCAGGCGCAGCACCGCCTTCTCGTGGTTCGCCTTGGGGAGCTTGCCCAGCACCGTGACCCCAGCCCGCCCGTTCTGGCGGTAGAACAGCGCCGGGTCGGCCAGCTCGTAACGGCCATTCGTCCGGCATGCCGGCACACTGTGCGGACTTCCAAGTAACACCGGCGGCCCGGCGTCGGCAGCGGGCGCCGCGTTCACGATGGCGGCCATGGCCGCGGCGGCGATCAGCGACAGCATTGCAGCCTCCTTTGCGCGCGCAGCGTCAGGCTGCCACCGCAGGCTCCGGCGGCCAAATTAAGTTTCCGCCATCTGACGGCGAACCCGCGCGATCAGCCCCGCACGAACCGCAGCCAGGCCACGCCGTCAT
>DASVMY010000035.1:0-9084 GCA_036384135.1 Caulobacteraceae bacterium
CCGTGGAACAGCGTCCTGGGCCATCCGCGCCAGGGGGCCACGGTGCGGCTCACCGCCGGCCCGGCCCGGGTGGTGCGCCTCGGCCACGCCGTCCTCAACGTCACTGACTTCCGCGCCTCCGAGCGCTGGTACAAGGACCGCTTCGGCTTCATCACCTCCGACGAGATCGCCGTCTCGCCGCAGTTCAGCCTCGGCGCCTTCATGCGGTGTGACCGGGGCGAGACCCCCACCGACCACCACACCCTGTTCCTGGCCCAGGGGCCGGCCGCCAAGTTCAACCACGCCGCCTTCGAGGTCACCGATTTCGACGACCTGATGGTTGGTCACCAGCATCTCAAGAACGCCGGCCACACCCAGGAATGGGGAGTCGGCCGCCATATCCTGGGCAGCCAGGTGTTCGACTACTGGCGCGATCCCTTTGGCCACGCCCTGGAGCACTGGACTGACGGTGATCTCTTCACCGCCGCCAACGGCTCCAACGTCACCACCCTGGCCGATCTGCTCGGCGTTCAATGGGGGCCGCCCGCGCCCCCGACCATGGCCTGAGGGAAACCCGCAATGAAACTCGCCGCCTTCGACGCCGGCCAGGGCCGGGAACTGGGCGTGGTCACCGACGATGGCCTGGTCTCCATCACCCGTGGCGCGCCGGGCCTGGTCGCGGAGATGACCGACCTCATCGCCCGCTGGCCGCAGGTCCAGTCCGCCATCGCCGCCCTGGCCGCGACCCGCGCGCCAGACGCGGTCCTGGCCGACGTACGCCTGCTGGCGCCCATCGCCCGACCGGGCAAGATCATGGCCATCGGCCTCAACTACGCCGACCACATTG
Organism: Caulobacteraceae bacterium; assembly: GCA_036384135.1. Lineage (GTDB taxonomy): Bacteria > Pseudomonadota > Alphaproteobacteria > Caulobacterales > Caulobacteraceae > Acaudatibacter. The sequence continues at coordinate 827 of DASVMY010000035.1, forward strand.
CCGAGAGCGGCCAGGAAACCCCGGCTCACCAGGTCTGGTTTTCCAAGGCGGTGACGGCGGTGAACGGCCCCAACGACCCGATCCGCATTCCCAAGGTCTCGCCGTTCCTGGACTATGAGGCCGAGCTGGTGGCCATCGTCGGTTCGGGCGGCAAGCACATCGCCCGCGCGGACGCCGCCGCCGCCATCTTCGGCTTCTGTGTCGGCAACGACGCCACCGTCCGCGACTGGCAGCACCGCACGTCGCAATGGGTGCTGGGCAAGTCCTTTGACAGCCACGCCCCCTTCGGCCCCTGGATCACCACGTCGGACGAACTGGGCGACCCGCACGCCCTGGGCGTCCGCTGCCTGGTGAACGGCGAGCCGCGGCAGGCTTCCAACACCAGCCACCTGGTGTTCGACGTCTGGGCCCAGGTCGAACACCTCTCACAGGCCATGACCCTGGAGCCGGGCGACGTCATCTACAGCGGCACCCCCGGCGGCGTCGGCGCGGCCATGACGCCCCGGCGCTTCCTCAAGGACGGTGACGTGGTCCGCGTCGAGATCGACCGCCTGGGCGCCATCGAAGCCGTCTGCCGGCCGGAGGTCTGACATGACCCGCCGGGACGTCTTCGACGTAGCCATCGTCGGTCTCGGCCCCGTGGGCGCGGCGCTCGCCGCCCTGCTGAGCCGGGCCGGCGTCTCGATCTGCGTGGCGGAGAAGGACGGCGCGATCTACCCCCTGCCGCGCGCCGCCCACTTCGACCACGAGATCATGCGGCTCTTCCAGCGGCTGGGCATCGCCGAGCTGGTGCTGGAAGAGGCGCGACCGGCGACCGGCTATCGGTTCGAGAACGCCGCCGGCCAGGTTCTGATGGAGTTCGACATGCCGCCCGGCGCCAGCCCGTCGGGCTGGTCACCCAGCTACATGTTCCACCAGCCGGCGATGGAACGGGCGCTGCGGGGCCTTCTGACCGATGTGGACGTCCGCCTCGGCCGGCGCTTCGAGTCCCTCGCCCAGGACGCCGATGGCGTCACCCTGACCCTCGCGGACCCAGAGGGCGCCACCGAGACCGTCCGCGCCGGCTATCTGATCGGCTGCGACGGCGGCGGCTCGGCGGTGCGCCGGGCCATCAGCGGCGTGCTGGACGACTATGGCTTCGACGAGCCGTGGCTGGTGATCGACGTGCGGGTGGGGGAGGGGGCGCGCCTGCCTGACATCAACCTTCAGATCTGTGATCCCGCGCGGCCCACCACCTGCGTCCTGATGGGGCCCGGCCGGCATCGTTGGGAATTCATGCTGAAGCCCGGCGAGGATCCGGCGGAGGCCCTCGACGACGACGCGATCGCCGCCTGGCTGGCCCCATGGGGTGGGTTCGAGCACCTGACCCTGGAGCGAAAGGCCGTCTATCGCTTCCACGGCCTGGTCGCCCGCTCGTGGCGGTCCGGCCGGGTCTTCCTGGCCGGCGACGCCGCTCACCAGATGCCGCCCTTCCTGGGCCAGGGCCTCTGCTCGGGACTGCGCGACGCGGCCAACCTGGCCTGGAAGCTGGCCGCCGTCGCTTTGGGCGAGGCTCCGCCGGCCTTGCTCGAGACCTACGAACCGGAGCGGGCGCCCAATGTCCGCGCCATCGTCGAACAGGCGATCTTCATGGGCCGGGTGGTCTGCGCCACCGATCCGGAGGCGGCGCGCGCCCGCGACCTCCAGATGATCGCCGACCGTGAATCCGGCGCCGCCCCGCCCCGCCCGCCGGGCGTGGTTCCGGTGTTGTCGCAGGGCTGCATCCTGGCTGGCGCCCCGGCCGCGGGCCAGTTCTTCCCCCAGCCCTGGTCCGGCGACCTGCGCTTGGACGACTTTCTTGGCGAGGGCCCGGTCCTGATCACGCGGGCGCCACAGGCCGGCCTCGGCGTGCGGTCCATCGATCTGGACGGGCCGGACCTGGCGCCGTTCAGGGCGGCGCTGACGCTGTGGCTGGAGCGCCATGGGGCGCAGGCCGTGTTGGTGCGTCCAGACCGCTTTGTCTTCGGCGCCGGCGAGCCTCGCGTCCTGGCTGACGCCTGGCGCACTCTGGCCTGCCAGCCGGCTCCAGCCTGACCCGTTTCGCATTGGCGGATGGCCCCGCGCGGCCGGTCCGTCTAGGCTCGTCCGGCGAGTTCACATCCCGGGCGAAGCGCTTGCCTCGCGGAATGACACCGGTTGCCAAGGAGCCGCCATGAGCCGCCCGCTCCTCCATCACGAAGACCGCCTGCTGCCGGCCGACCCGGCGGTGCGGGCGATCGCGCGGCGGCTGTACGGCGAGGTGAGATCGCTCCGGATCATCTCACCCCATGGCCACACCGATCCGGAGTGGTTCGCGGGCAATGAGCCTTTCGCCAATCCCGCCGACCTGCTGCTGGCGCCCGACCACTACCTGTTCCGCATGCTCTACAGCCAGGGCGTGCCCATGGAGCGGCTGCGCGTGGCCAGGCGCGGCGAAGGCCCAACCGGTGATCCGCGCGAGGCCTGGCGGTTGTTCGCCGGGCACTTCCACCTCTTCCGCGGCACGCCCTCGGCGATCTGGCTGAACCATGTCTTCGCGGAGGTCTTCGGCCTGACGCTCGCCCTCGAAGCCGCCACCGCCGACCTCTACTACGACGCTATGGACGCCGCCCTGAAGACCCCGGCTTTCCGCCCACGCGCCCTGTTCGAGCGCTTCAACATCGAGGTCCTGGCCACCACAGAGAGCCCCTCGGACGACCTGGTCCACCACCGCGCCATCAAGTCCAGCGGTTGGCCCGGCCGCGTGGTCACCGCCTACCGCCCCGACCCGGTGATCGACTGCGAGCACGAAGCGTTCCGCGATGCCCTGGTCAGGTTCGCGGACTTGAGCGGCCAGGATGTCGGCTCCTGGGACGGCTACCTCGAAGCCCACCGCATCCGCCGCGCCGCCTTCGCCGCCGTCGGCGCCACCTCCACCGACCACGGCCATCCCACCGCCGCTACCCTGGACCTATCGCCCGGCGAGGCCGAGGCGCTGTTCAAGACGGTGATGTCCGGCGCCGCCACGCCGGCCGACGCCGAGGCCTTCCGCGCTCAGATGCTCACCGAAATGGCCCGCATGAGCCTGGACGACGGCCTGGTGATGCAGATCCACCCGGGCTCATTCCGCAACCACAACGCCCGCATCTTCGAGGCTTACGGCCGCGACAAGGGCGCCGACATCCCGACCCGCACCGACTACGTCCGCGCCCTCAAGCCGCTGCTGGACCGCTTCGGCAATGCCGCGGGCCTCACGGTCATCCTGTTCACCCTGGACGAGACCGCCTACGCCCGCGAGCTGGCGCCGCTGGCCGGCCACTATCCGATCCTGAAGCTGGGCCCCGCCTGGTGGTTTCACGACAGCCCCGAGGGCATGCGCCGGTTCCGCGAACAGACCACCGAGACCGCGGGCTTCTACAACACGGTCGGCTTCAACGACGACACCCGCGCCTTCCTCTCCATCCCCGCCCGCCACGACGTCGCCCGCCGGGTGGACTGCGGCTTCCTCGCGCGCCTGGTGGCCGAGCACCGCCTGGCTGAGGACGAGGCCGCCGAGGTGGCGGCCGACCTCGCCTACCGCCTGCCCAAGCAGGCCTACAAGCTCTGAACGACAAGACCGGGCCGCTCGGGGAAAGTCATCAACATCGCCTCGATGTTGTCGTATCAGGGGGGAATTCGAGTCGCCTCCTACACGGCCTGCAAGAGCGGTCTTGCGCGCCTGAATCGGCTTCCGGCCAATGAGTGGGCCGCAAAAGGGATCAATGTGAACGCCATCGCGCCCGGCTATTTCGAGATCAGCAACACCACCGCCCTGCGCGCCGACGAGGACCGCAGTCGCGATATCCTGGCCTCGTCGGCGTCCGACGACGTGCATGGAAGCCTGCTTGCGGTGGACGGCGGTTGGCTCGCCCGATAGCTCAGACCGCCACTGCCCTGCTGGAAGGGCTGCTGTTCGAGGCCATCGCCGAGGCTGACGGCGATGAGGCCGTGGCCTTGGTGCGCGCGGTCCAGGCCGGCGAGGCGGCGCTGCCGGACCTGACCGCGCAGCAGGGCGAGTTCGTCGCCCGCGCGCTCACCTGTCGCTCCCTGCTGATCTCCATCGCCGAGGACGCCGCCGGCCGCCGCCGCAGCGCCGAGGCGGAGGCCATGGACAACACCGATCCGCTGCGCTCGCTGCACGCCAGCGTCGAGGCCGTGCGCGCCGCCGGCGGGCCGACCCCGCGCAAGGCTCTGGACGGCCTGGACGTCACCCCGGTCTTCACCGCCCACCCCACCGAGGTGCGCCGCCGCGCGGTGGTGGAGCGGGAGTTCGAGATCTCCCGCCTGATCCTGGCCGCCCGGCACCGCCTCAGCCCCGCCCAGGACAGACGCTTCACCGAGGACCTCTACCGCGAGATCGCGCTTCTATGGCGCATGCGCCTGCACCGGCCCGAGCGTATCGCGGTCACCGACGAGATCCGCAACGCCCTGGCCATCGTCCGCGACTCCGTACTGCCCGCCCTGGCCGAGCTCTATGAGAGCTGGAGCCGCGACCTCGGCGACGTCTTGCCGGACCATCCTATCCTGCGCCTGGGTTCCTGGATCGGGGGCGACCGCGACGGCCATCCAGGCGTCAACGACGACACCCTGCGCCAGGCGTTGCGCGCCAATGCCCGGGTGATCCTGAACCACTATTCCGACGAGGTCCGGGCGCTCTGGTTCGACCTGGCCATATCCTCGGACCTATCGCCGGTTTCCAGCGCCCTGCGGACCTTGGCGGAGACCGCCACCGACATGTCGCCCCACCGCCGCGACGAGCCCTACCGCCTGGCCCTGGAGCATATCTGGGAGCGGCTGTCGGGCACGGCCAACCTGCTGGCTGGGGGCGCCTATCCAGCCCGCGCGACGGCTTACGACCATCCCCGCGAGTTCGTCGCCGACCTGGAGGTGGTCAGCGCCTCGCTCAGCGAAAACGGCGATGCGCGCCTGGTGGGCCACCGCCTGGCGACCCTGATCGCCCTGGCCCGCGCCTGCGGCTTCCACCTCATGCGCCTGGACCTGCGCCAGAACGCCGACGTGCACGAGCGGGTGCTCACCGAGCTCTTCGACCGCGCCGCCACCGGGGTGGAGTACGACGTCCTCACCGAGGCCAAGCGCGTGAAAGTGCTGTTGGCCGAGCTGTCGCACGAGCGCCCCCTGCGCTCGCCCTTCGCCTCCTATTCGCCGGAGACCGCCAAGGAACTGGCCACCCTGGACGCCGCGGCGGAGGCCGTGCGCCTGTACGGCCGCGAGTGCCTCTGCGCCTACGTCATCTCCAAGACCGACTCCCTGTCCGACATCCTCGAACCCCTGGTGCTGCTGAAACAGGTGGGCCTGGTCACCGGCGGCGCGGAGCCGCGCACCCAGCTGCCGGTCTCGCCCCTGTTCGAGACCATCGAGGACCTGGAGCACGGCCCTTCGATCCTCTCGGCATGGCTGCGCCTGCCCGAGGCCCGCAGCCTGCTGGGCAAGACGCCGGTGCAGGACGTGATGCTGGGCTATTCCGACAGCAACAAGGACGGAGGCTACGTTACCAGTCGCTTCTCGGTGGTTCGCGCCGCCGAGCGCTTGGCCGAGCGGTGTGAGGACCACCACGTGGGCCTGCGCCTGTTCCACGGCCGCGGCGGCTCCATCGGCCGCGGCGGCGGACCGGCCCCCCGCGCGGTCCTCGCCCAGCCTCCCGGCTCGGTGCAGGGCCGCATCCGGATGACCGAGCAGGGCGAGATGATCGCCCACCGCTTCGGCGACCAGCCCATCGCCCGCCGCAGCCTGGAAAGCCTGGTCGCCGCCGTGGTCCTGGCCAGCCACAAGCCGGTGGAGGCAAAGCCGGGCGCGGCGAAACACGAACACGCCCTGCGCGCCCTGGCCGCCGGGTCGCTGGCCGCCTACCGCGCCCTGGTCTACGACGACCCCGCCTTCGCCGACTTCTTCTGGTCCGCCACCCCGATCAACGAGATCGCCTCGCTGAATATCGGCAGCCGCCCCGCCTCGCGCGGCGCGGGCCGTCGGATCGAGGATCTGCGGGCCATCCCCTGGGTGTTCTCCTGGTCCCAGGCCCGGTTCCTGCTGCCCAGCTGGTACGGTTTCGCCGGCGGAGCGCAGCGTGCGGGCTTGTCCGCCGGCCAACTGCAGGACTTGGTTGGCGCCTCGGAGTTCTTCTCGACCCTGATGGCCAATATGGAGCTGGCCCTGGTCCAGGCCGACATGGGCTTCGCACAGCGCTACGCCGCCCTGGCCTCCGACAAGGCCGCCGCCGGCCGGATCATGGACGCCGTCAAACGCGAGCACGCCGCCGCCGTCGAGATGGCTCTGGCCGCCCGCGGCGGTTCGAGCTTGCTCGAAGACCAGCCCCACCTGTCGGCCTCCATCGCCCGCGCCCTGGAAACCATCCGCCCCCTGAACGACCTGCAGCTCGACCTGCTGGGCCGCCGCCGGGGCGGGGACGAGTCCGAGGCGGTGTTCCTGGGCGTCGAACTCACCATCGCCGGCATCGCGGCGGGGCTGCGGACGACGGGGTAGGGCGCAAACCCTTCCCCACTCGCTGCGCTCGCGAGGGAAGGGCTACGGCGCCACACCCTTCGCCCAGGGACTGCCCAGCAGGAAGCACCGCGGCAGCTTGGCCGGCGGGTTGCCGGTTCCATAGGGCGCGGCCGCCGCCGGGGTCGTCCAGATCGCCGGATCCTCCAGCCCCAGCCGCCACACCGCCACACCCCTCAGCCCCGCCGCCTTCGCCGCCGCCAGTTCGTAGGACCAGGTCAGCGCGTCGGTCATCCACACCGTGTGCCGCGCCCCCGCCGCGTCCTGGTACTTGAAGGTGGCGTTGGCGCTGGCGGCGTCGTGGGTGACTGCAACGCCGTGCGCCTCCGCCAGGGCCTTGGCGGCGGGGACGCCGATCACCGTCGCCGCCTTGCCCGCCGGCCAGTCGTAGCCATAGGCGCCCACCGCCAGCAGGGCCTTGTTCGGATCGATGGCCGCCAGCTTCACCGGCAGCACTTCCTCCAGCCAGTCCACCCCCGCCACGGGGCCGGGGGTGGAGGTCGACCAGCACTCGTCATAGGCCATCAGCACCACCCGGTCCGAAGCGTCGGCCAGGGGCTTGATCACGGCGGGATCGGCGCTCAGGAAGGCGGTGACCCAGGTGGTCTTGCCGCCCTTGGCCAGGGCCTTGCGCGCCTGGGCGACAAAGCCGGGATAGGCGGCCACGCCGGCCGGGGTCAGGGCCTCGAAATCGAACACGTAGCCGCCCCAGCCATGGGCCTTGGCCCGGGCCGCCAACTGCGCGATCACCTTGGCCCGCACCGCCGGGTCAGCCATGGCGCCGCTGGCCGCCGCCCCGTCCCACACCCCGTCGTGGGCGTTGGTGATCACCGGCAGCACGGTGATCCTCCGCGACCGTTTCAGGGTCTTCAGCGCCTTGAGGTCCGGAGGCGTCGCCAGGGTTCCATCGGCCGCCGTCAAGGCGACCCACTGCGGCGCGAAGACGTCGATCCCGTCCAGGTGCGCCGCCAGGGCCGCTTGGCTGGCCGGATCCCAGGGCACGTGAAACGCCGTCACCTCTCCGCCGCCCGGAGCCTTGGCCTCGGCAGCGCCGACCGCCCCCGTGACGAGGGCCGTCGTCAGGGCCGCCACGATGGAACGCCGGGAGCGCGGGAGGGAGGACATGCCCCTCCCTATAGCGCCGCCCGCGTCAATTCGAAGACCCTTCGGCCCGCCTAAGTTCAGCCCGTCCGCCCCAACTTGACCGCGCTCCATGGCCCCGTCGTCGCGGCGAGGGGCAGCTCCCCACGATACCGGTGGCAATAGAAGCTGGCATGCGATTTTGTGACGCCACGTTGTAGGGAGGCAGCATGAGACACGACGGCCGCATCCTATGTTTCGGCGAGGTTCTGATCCGGCTTTCCGCGCCGGGCGCCGAGTTCCTGCTGCAGACTCCGGGGCTGAACGCGGCCTTCGGTGGGGCCGAGGCCAATGTGGCCGTCTCCCTGGCGCGCCTGGGCCACGAGGCGCGGATGATCAGCATCCTGCCGGCCAACGCGCTGGGCCGCGCCGCGGTGGACGAGTTGCGCCGCTACGGCGTCGACGTCTCGGGCCTGCGGACCGGCCCCGGCCGCATGGGTCTCTACTTCTTCACCCCCGGCGCCGTCCGCCGCGCCTCCGAAGTGCTCTACGACCGCGCCGATTCGGCCTTCGCCCGGGCCGGCGCCGACGCCATCGACTGGGAGGCGCAGCTGGCCGGGGCTGGC
>DASVMY010000036.1:0-16678 GCA_036384135.1 Caulobacteraceae bacterium
GGCGCCGAACTGGGCAAGCTCGGCAACGGAGTCTACTTCGTGCAGGTGACGGATCCCGGCACGCACACCTACACCGCCGCCACCGAGAACAAGGACACCCTGAAGCTCGAGGTCGATGACGGCGAGACCTACTATGTGCGCGGCCAGGTCACGATGGGACTCATGATCGGCGAGGCCAACCTTTCGCCCTCGGATCAGGCGACCTTCGAAAAGGCGGTCAAGCATATGAAGCTGGCCAAGCCGCCGGAAGCCGCGGCCGCGGCTGGCGCGGCTCCCGCCAAATAGATGTCGGGCGCGGCCAGGCTGAACAGCCTGGCCGTGCTTCGCCCGCCGCGCGGCCATCACCGCCGCGCTGAGGGACCTCGCAGATTTCCTGGCGGTGAAATCGTCGGCGCGCCGTGCCACAACCCCGGCAAGAGCGGCGGACGAGACCGCCTGCCCCTGCGAGGAGATATCGGATATGACCACCGGCAATGACGGCACGGGCCTGCAACTGCGTTCCCTCGTCAAGAAGAGCGGCGAGCTGGAATTGTCTCTGGCGCGGGTGGCGATCCCCACGCCGGGGGCGGATGAGATCCTGGTGCGGATCGAGGGCACGCCGATCAATCCGTCGGACCTGGGCCTGCTGCTGGGCCCAGCCGACATGAGCACGGCCAAGGTAGCCGGGTCGGGGGACGAGGCGGTGGTCACCGCCCAGATTCCGCCGGCGATCCTGCGCGCGGTGGCCGGGCGGCTGGACGAGTCGATGCCGGTGGGCAACGAAGGCGCCGGCGTGGTGGTGGACGCGGGGTCCTCCCCCGAGGCCCAGGCCCTGATCGGCAAGACCGTGGCCATCCTGGGCGGGGCCATGTACGCCCAGTACCGCACCGTGAAGGCCGCCGACGCCCTGGTGCTGCCGGCCGGCGCGAGCGCGGCGGACGGCGCCTCATGCTTCGTCAACCCGCTGACGGCGCTGGGCATGGTCGAGACCATGCGGCGGGAGGGCCACACCGCCCTGGTTCACACCGCGGCGGCCTCGAACCTGGGCCAGATGCTCAACAAGATCTGCCTCAAGGACGGCGTGGATCTGGTGAACATCGTCCGCAGCCAGGAACAGGCGGACCTGCTGCGCGGCATCGGCGCCAAGTACGTGGTGGATTCCAGCGCGCCGACCTTCATGGAAGACCTGATCGCCGCCCTGGCCGCCACCGGCGCCACCATCGCCTTCGACGCCATCGGCGGCGGCAAGCTGGCCGGCCAGATTCTGACCGGTATGGAGGCCGCGGCCAACCAGAAGGCCGGCGGCTACAGCCGCTACGGCTCGACCACCTACAAGCAGGTCTACATCTACGGCGGCCTGGACACCCGGCCCACGGAACTGGCGCGGTCCTTCGGCATGTCCTGGGGCCTGGGCGGCTGGCTGCTGACTCCGTTCATCGCCAAGATCGGCCCCGAAGCGGCCCAGAAGCTGCGCCAGCGGGTGGCCGACGAGCTGAAGACCACCTTCGCCAGCCACTACACCCAGGAAATCTCCCTGGCCGAAGCCCTGAAGCCTGAGGTGATCGCCGCCTACAACAAGCGGGCGACGGGGGAGAAGTACCTGATCAATCCGAACAAGGGGCTGTAGCGCGCGGCGGGCGTAGACTCACGGCCGCACGCTCGAGCACCGGCCGTGAGCCTGGTTCGACCCTACTTACGACAGACCACGTCGCGCAGGACCGGGGCGTTCATTGAGAAGCCGCCGCCGCTGAAGCGGAAGCCACGGCCGCGGTAGCTGGTGTCGTAGTAGACGGCGGCGCCCAGGCCCTGGCGGCGGCAGAACCAGTCGGCGGCGCCGCGGTTGAAGGCGGCGATGTCCTGACCGTCCTGCTTGGGACGGGCGAAGAACACCACCGAGCGGCCGGGCACGCCGTTCGCACCCTGCCAGCGATTGTCGTAGGCCCGGTCATCGCCAAAGCCGCGGTTATCGCCATAGCCGCGCTGGTCGGGCAGGCCGGGGCGGTCGCCCGGCGCACGGGTGTCGCCAACGCCGGGATCGCGGCCATAGCCTGATCCGCCGCTGTCGCCATAGGCGGCGCCCTTACGCAGGGACGACACCATTCGGTCCAGGCCGTAGCGGCTCAGGTTCGGCACGTCGCCCGACAGGGTCTGGCAGTTGCCGCGCAGGCCGGCGTCGGAGCAGACCGTCCAATCGCCGTCGAAATGGGCGCTCTGGGCCATGTCGTTGAAGTTGGAGTCCTGCAGGTTGTCGGCGCCACGGTAGACGGTGACCGAGCGGCCCTGGAAGTTGGGCAGTTCATAGAGGGTGGCGCTGCCGCCGCCGGTGGCCGGCTGGGCCTGGACGGCGCCGGCGAGGGCCGCCGCGCAGGCCGTGGCAAACGCCACCTTGAGGGCGAGTTTGGCGGTTTGGGTCATGATGTTTCCTCCTGAGCGGCGAGGCCGCCAGCCATGTTTCGATGCGGCAATCTGTGTCGCACGGCATGAACCCAGGCTGAACCGCGTTCACTCGACTGCGATCGGGGTTGGTAGGCGGATCGATCGTCAGTCGAAGGCCAGAACGATCTTGCCGAAGTGTTCGCCCGCCTGCATGGCCTTGAGCGCCGCCACCGCCTCGGCGAAGGGATAGACCTTGTCGACCACCGGCTGGATGCGGTGCAGCTCCAGCGCCCCGCACATCGCCTCGAACATGGCGCGCGAGCCCACCGAGACGCCCTGCAACCGGGCGCCGGTGGCGATCATCGAACCGATCTGCAGCGGCTCGGCGGCGCCGGCCAGGACGCCGATGATGGCGATGTGGCCCATGAGGGCGATGCTGGCCAGGCTCTGCGTCAAGGTCCCCGCCCCGCCGACCTCCATGACGAAGTCGACACCGGTTCCGCCGGTGATCTGGCGGGCGGCGCGGCCCCAGTCCGGCGTGGTCTTGTAGTTGATCAGGTGGTCGGCCCCCAGCGCCTTGGCGCGCTCGAGCTTCTCGTCCGAGGACGAGGTGATGATGGTGCGGTAGCCCGCCGCCTTGGCCAGCTGCAGGCCGAAGATCGACACCCCGCCCGTGCCTTGCAGCAGCACCGTGTCGCCGGGGTTGAGGGACGCGTCGCTGAACAGGGCCCGCCAGGCGGTCAGCGCCGCGCAGGCCAGGGTGGAGACCTGGTGGTCGGTAAGAAAGTCCGGGACCTTGGAGACCCCATCTTCGCTGAACACCGCCAGTTCGCGGCCGGCGCCGGGGATCGGCATGCCCAGCGCCGAGGCCTGGGTGGCGTGGGTCGGCTTGCCGGAGAACCATTTCTGGAAGAACAGGGTGGAGACCCTGTCGCCCGGCGCCACGCGGGTGACCCCCTCGCCCACCGCCTCGATGACACCGCAGCCATCCGAGAACGGGGTCAGCGGCAGGGGGGTGGCGCGGCCATAGACGCCGGCCACCATGAGCAAGTCGCGGTAGTTGAGCGAGACGGCCCGCATACGCACCAGCACCTCGCCGGGACCGGGCCTGGGGTCCGGCAGCTCGACGAACTTCAGGTTTTCGAGGCCGACGCCGTCCATCAGCTGCAGCGCGCGCATGGCGTTCTTCCCGTTGTTTCGTCCCTGGACGGGAGCTGATCAGGCTTCCGCGAGGTCGGGCAAGTCAGTCTTGGGGGTCGGCTGGCGCAGCGCCCTGGCGCGGCAGGCAGGCGGCGCCGGCCAGGCCCAGGGCGGCGCAGGCGCTCATGGCGAGATAGCCGTGCGCCCCGACCGCGTCGAAGAGGGCGCCCGACGCCATCGAGGCCAGGCCCATGAACACCCCGCCCGACAGGGAGGAGTTGAGCGTCTGGGCCGAGGTCGCGTTACGCGGCGTGCTCAGTCCCTCCACCAGCTGCAGCGAGCCCATGAAGGTGGCGGTGAAGGTCAGGGCGTGCAGGACCTGGATCGGGACCAGCAGCCAGGGCGGCGGCGAGAAGGCCAGGCAGGTCCAGCGCGCCACCCCGCCCAGCCCGCCCAGCACCACAAGGCGTTTGGCCCCCAGCGCACGGCGCACCGGCTCCATGAACCAGAGGAAGATCAGCTCGGCCACCACCGCCAGGCCCCACAGCATGCCGGTGTAGCTGGACGCCAGCCCCTGCCCCCGCCAGACCAGGGTCGAGAAGCCGTAGTAGAAGGCGTGGCTGGCCTGGATCAGCCCCACCGACACGATCGCCAGCATGAACACCGGGTCGGTGACCAGGCCGCCCAAGCCCTGCCATCTCTGGCGCCCGGCCAGGCGCTCGCCAGCCTCGTGCACCGGGTCGGGCGGCAGCACGCACCAGCCGCCCAGGGCCACCAGGCCGGCGCTGGCGGTCATCCACCACAGGATGGCGTCCGGCCGCACCAGGGTGAGCAGGAAGCCCATGCCGACATTGGCGGCGATGAACCCGGCCGAACCCATGCCGCGGGGCCAGCCGTAGTTGAAGCCGTCGGTGCGGGCGCGGCGCAGGGCGATGACGTCCGCCAGGGGGCTGAAGCTGGCGAACAGGCTCTGGGACACCAGCCACAGGCACCACCAGGGCCAGAACCCCTTGGTCAGAGCGAACGCCACATAGAGCGCCGCCACCATCAGGCCCATGACGAACAGGGGCGTGCGCCGCAGCTTGAAACCATCCGCCCACACCGCGATGGCCGGACCGGTGATCACCCGGGCGATGGCCGGCGCGGCCAGGATGAAGCCGATCTGGGCGCCGTCCAGGCCGTGCGCCTTGAACCACATCCCGATGTACGGACTGGCCACGCCGCCGCCGAGGAAGATGGCGGCGTAGAAAAAGCCAAGGCGCTGGGTGACCGACATGGCCCCCGCTATCAGAGTCGGGGGAGAAGGTCGCGGCCATCCGTGCCCAGGCCGCGCGTCAGCCGCCGGCCAGCTCCAGCCGCCGGGCGTGAGCCATCTCGCCGTAGAGACCGATGATCTCCCGGTCCAGGTCGTTGTCCCGCGCCGCCTCGACCCGCTCGTGCAGGGCGATAAGCAGGCGGCGCAGGGCGGCGTTGGCCGCGTCGAGGCCCGACCAGGTGAAGTCGGTGTCGATCTCGCCAGCGGCCTTGGCCAAGACGCCACCGAGCGCGCCGTCGTAGGCGGGTGCGGCTTTTGCGGCCAGGGCGCGGATGGCGGCGTTCTCCCAGACCCGGGCGGCGGTTCCGCGTTCGGCTTCCTGGGCGGCCAGCATCGCGAGCATGGTGAGCATGCCGGCGCGGCCGACCATGTAGTCGCCGCTGGCCTCGGGAGGCAGAGGGGTGCTCAAGGTCACCGCCACGCCGGTCATGATGTCGGGCAGGGTCGGGGTCATAGGGCCTCCAAATGGGCCAGCCGGTCGGCCAGGATCTGATCCTGGCGGCGGGCGGTGTACCAGCCGGAAAAGGCCAGGATCGGCTCCTTGAAACCGCCATCGCGCCATTCCTTGGCGGAGGAGGTCCAGATCGCCTGGGCCTTGACCGAGGCGAACAGGCGCCACCAGGCGAAGGCCTTGGGGTCCACGCTCAGGCCGCTGGCCCGCTCCCAGATGGCGATCCCCTCCTCCAGGCTGACCGTGCCCGAGATGGTCCTGGATCCAGGCAGGGACCAGAGCGGATCGGCGGCCCAGCCCAGGTCCTCCAGCGGGTCGCCCAGGTGGGCCATTTCCCAGTCCAGGATGGCGATGATCTTGCCGGCGCCGTCCTGCAGAAAGTTGCCGGAGCGGTAGTCGCCGTGCACCACGGCGATCTTGGCGGCCGGCGGCGGCGGGCTCCGGCGCAGGCGGCGGATGGCGGCGCGGACGATGGGCTGGGGATGCTGCTCGTCCTCGTCGATGACCCCGGCCCAGTAGTCCAGCTGCTGCTTCCAGCAATCCTCCGCCGCCGGAATGTCCGCCGCCGCGAGGATCGGCAGGCCCTGCACCGGCTCGCCGGCGATGCGGCCCATGATCGAGAAGAACTGCTCGCCGATGGCGCCGCCGTGCTCGCCATAGGGATCGGCGGCGAACGGGCTGCCGGGCATGCCGCCGTCGATGCGGCCCATGATGAAGAACGGACGCTCCAGCTCCGCGCCGTCCTCTTCCAGGGCCAGGGCCTCCGGCGCCGCCACGCCCTTGCCGGCGAAGGACTGGATGGCCAGGAACTCCAGGCGCCGGTCGGTCTCGATCAGGCTGCCGGGCGGATCGCGGCGCAGGATGTAGCCCTTGGCCTCACCACCGATTTCGGCGTCGAACTTGTAGGTCTCGCGGCTGGCGCCGCCGGAGATGCGGCTGAGGGACTTCACATTGGCGGGCTTGCCGTGGGTGCGGGTGAGGTACGCCTCGAGGCGTTCGGTCAGGGACATGGGCAAGGTCATGGACCGGCCCTACTTGGCGAAGTCGAGCATGGCGGTGAAGCCGGCCGGGGCGTAGGGGCCCAGGACCAGCTGTTCCAAGACGCCGCGGCCGACCTCCTCATTGCCCTTGTCGTCCCTGTAGGTGACCTTGCTGACGGCCTGGACGTGGAGGTGGTGAGGCGCGCGCGGATCGATCTCGGAGAGTTTGAAGTCCTCTCGCTCCACCACCAATTGGCCCTGGTGGACGCCGTGGCCCCACTTGGGGTGACCATAGCCCAGGCCCAGCATGTAGAACTCGTACTGCGGCTCGAAAGTCACCTGGCGGGTCATGCCCGCCTCCTTGAGGGTGACCACGGCGCGCTTGGCGTGACGGGTGTTGGACCGCCAATCGATGGCGATGTTGCAGTCCTCGATCTCGTGCAGGCCGTCGACTCCCGCCCCTTCGCGCGCCCAGACCGCACGGCGGTTCCAAGGCAGGCCATTGGCGTCATCGTTAGTGTGGAAGAAGAAGGCGCCGCTCTCGAAATTGCAGGGCGACCAGATCCAGTAGAATTGCGGCGCCACCGGCGGCGCCAGCTCCTGCGGGTCGCGGGCGCCGACAGGGCGGATACCCCAGGAGCGGTCGCGGGTGCCCATGAAGCCGTCGACGCTCTCGCGCTTGCCGTCCAGCTCGATCCAGCCCTTGTAACGGCCGTTCTGGGTCAGGCGGGTGTAATCCATGAAGGCGCGCGGGCCGTTGCGGCGGATGAAGCGCGGCTCCTCGATGGGGAAGGCGCGGCCCTCGAAGATGATCTCGGCCTTGATGCCCTTGTCCGGGGCGTCGACCGTGAGTTTCAGGCGCTGCAGGGGTTCGAGGACCTCGATGGCGATGGGGCCAACGCAGATGTCCATCCGCTCCATGCCCAGCCACCGGCTGCCGTGCAGGGCCGTCTCGACGCCGTCGCGCACGACACAGAAGCTGGCGTCGGCGATGTTGAGGTGGGGATAGACCCCAAAGGCGGCGGCGAAGAAAAGCTCGCCCTCCGCGCCATAGCCGTTGAAGAAGTAGCGGTCATAGAAGTTCCGGTCGGTGCCGGAATAGGCGATCGGCTCAGGCGTCTGGTGTATGGGGAAATCATCGCCTTTGGTCAGGGCCACGGTCGTCTCCTCATGGTGCGGCGCCGATCGGGGGCCAGGCGCCCGTTCCTAGGTAGGGGTGGCGGCTGTCCGCTCTTGGCGCCAGCCTTAGGTCCGGCGTTCTGACGTGGCAATGATGACCGAAGGTCAAGAGTTGGCCGGTCGGGATTGAAAGGGCTGGGCTTGAACTGGAACCGCAGAACCTGGACGACCCTGGCCGCGCTGAGCGGATTCCTGTCGGTGGGCTTTGGCGCCTTCGGGGCGCACGGGGTCACCGATCCCCTGGCCAAGGAGCTGCTGAAGACCGGATCGACCTATGAGATGCTGCACGCCCTGGCGACGCTGGCCTGCGCGGCGCTGATCTCGGCGGGGGCGACGCGGGCCCGGCACGCCCCGGCCTTCTTCCTGGGCGGCTCGCTGTTGTTCAGCGGCTCGCTCTACGCCATGGCGCTGGGGGGGCCCAGACAGCTGGGGGCGGTGACCCCGATCGGCGGCTTCCTGTTCCTGATCGGCTGGGCCGTGCTGGCCTGGGCCGCCTGGCGGATGGATCAGACGGTGGCCAAGGTCCTGAGCGGCCGCGCCAGGCCGTAGAGGGCCGCCGACGACAGCAGAATGCCGACCAGGATGATCACCGCCACGGGCCTGGGGGTGCCGTCGAGCGTCGCGCCCACCAGCACCGTCATCAAGGCCCCAGCCAAAAAGGTCACCGCCCCCATCAGGGACGAGATGGCCCCGGTCCGCGCCAGGTCGACGCTGAGCGCGGCGGCCTGGGTGTTGGCCCCCACCAGGCCGAAGGAGGAGATGACCAGGAACAGCGACGTCAACACGCCCCACATACCGCCAAGGCCGGTGAAGGCGCTGGCCGTCAGCATCAGGGCGAAGATGATCGACACTGGCCGTGACCGCATCAGGATGTATTCCGGGGTGTGGCGGCGCAGGAGGTGGGCGTTGACCTGGCTGAGCGCGACCATGCCGATGGCGTTGGCGCCGAACACCCAGCCGAAGTTGGCCGGGGCGATGTGGTAGACCCCGATGAGCAGGCCGGGCGCCGCCGAGAGATAGGCGAAGAGCGCCGCGCCGTTGAACGCGCCGGCCAGGATCCAGCCGATCAGCCGGGGGTTGGCGATCAGGACGCCAAAGCTCGTCCAGACCGGTTCGCCGCGGGCGATGGCGGCGTTCTCGTGCGAATGGGTTTCCACGAAGCTGATCAAGGCCCAGACGGTGATCAGGGCGCCCAGCACGCCCTGGACGATGAAGATCGACTGCCAGCCCAGGGTCACCAGCCAGCCGCCGGCCAGGGGCGCCAGGATCGGCGCCATGCCCATCACCAGCATCAGCATCGACAACACCCGCGCGGAAGTCTGGTGGTCGAAGCGGTCGCGGATGGCCGCGCGGGCCAGCACCTGGCCTGACCCGCCTCCCAGCGCCTGGAAGAACCGCGCGATAATCATCGCCTCCAGTGAGCGCGAGAAGATGCACGCCACCGTGGCCGCCAGGTAGAGGACCAGCCCGCCGATCAACGGCAGGCGCCGCCCAACCCGGTCCGACAGCGGGCCGTACAGGAACTGGCCCACCGCCAGGCCGATCAGGAAGGCGCCCAGGGTCGCCTCGGCCGGGGCGTGGAAATAGGCGCGCAGGGCCGGCAGGCTGGGCAGGTACATGTCGATCGACAGCGGCGCCACTGCGGTCAGCGAGCCGGCCAGAAGGACCAGGCTGATGGGGATACGCTGAGGAACCGGGGCATCGGTCATGGCCCGCGCTTCTATAGGTGATGAGGGAAAAACTGAAAGGCGAACCGGGCTTCGGCGCTCGCTTTGCCCCCCGTGGGGCCGCTATAGGCTGGGCATGTCACTTTCCGCGCACGCCAAAACCCCGGGACTGGGCGCCCGCGACGCGCTGCTGGCCCTGGCGGTGGTCGCCGTCTGGGGGACCAACTTCGTGGTCATCCGCCTGGCGCTGGGATCGCTGCCGCCGCTGCTGTTCGCGGCCCTTAGGTTCACCCTGGCCGCCCTGCCCGGCGTATTCCTGATCAAGCGGCCCAAGGTCCCCTGGCGCGACCTGGCCGCCTATGGGCTGCTGATCGGGGCCGGCCAGTTCGGGGTGCTGTATGTGGCCATGAAGGGCCACATCTCGCCCGGCTTGGCGTCGCTGGTGGTGCAGTCGCAGGTGTTCTTCACCATCGGCCTATCGATGTGGCGCGCGGGCGAGCGGTTGGGGAGCTTCCAGTGGGCGGCCTTGGCCCTGGCCCTGGCTGGGTTCGCCGTGATCATCCTGCATGCGCAGGGCGCCACGACGCCGTTAGGGGTCGGACTGGTGCTGGTCGCGGGGGCCTGCTGGGCGGGGGGCAATATGGTCTCGCGCCGCCAGCCAAGCGCCAACATGCTGGCCTATGTGATCTGGGCGAGTTTGTTTTCCGCCCCGCCGCTCTACCTGCTGTCGTTCATCTTCGAAGGGCTTCCGGCGATCAAGGCCGGGCTGGCCGGCGCCAGCCTCGGAACCTGGGCGGCGGTAGCCTGGCAGAGCGCGGGCAACACCATCTTCGGCTATGCGGTGTGGGGCTGGCTGCTGGCCAGGCACCCGGCGGCGACGGTGACGCCCATGGCGCTGCTGGTGCCAGTGTTCGGCATCGCCGCCTCGGCGCTGCTCCTGGCCGAGCCCCTGCCCGTCTGGAAGATCACCGCCGCGGCCCTGGTGCTGAGCGGGCTGGCGCTGAACGTGTTCTGGCCAATGCTGCGGGCGCGGACGGTGGCGGTGGCGGCCTGACGCGAAACGGGCCGCGTCGCGCCCGGCGACACAGCCCGTTCCCTGCAAATTCCCAAGCAACCTAATGCTTGATGGCGGCGCCCAGCTTTTCCTGGGCCTTGCCCTGGGGCGGCCCGCACGCCAGGGTGAACGCCAATCACAAGGAAGATTGGGGAGACCAAGCATGTCCGCGCTCGAAAGCCAGATGCCGCCGGTGCAGTACGCCGACCTGGGCGAGGTGAAGATGGCCTACTACGAGGTGGGGCCGCGCGGTCAGGGCGTGCCGATCATCTTCTGCCACGGCTTTCCGGAGCTGGCGTTTTCCTGGCGCCACCAGCTGAAGGCCTGCGAGGCCGCCGGCCGCTGGGCGATCGCGCCGGACCAGCGCGGCTACGGCCTGACCTCGCGCCCGGAGGCGGTGGAAGCCTATGACATCGAGCATCTGACTGGCGACCTGGTGAAGCTGCTGGATCACCTGAAGGTGGAGAAGGCGGTGTTCTGTGGTCACGACTGGGGGGGCATCGTGGTGTGGCAGATGCCCCTGCGCCATCCGGACCGGACCGCCGGCGTCATCGGGCTGAACACCCCGTTCATGGCCCGCGGCCCCGCCGACCCCATCGCCATCATGCGCAAACGCTTTGGCGAGGACATGTACATCGTCCACTTCCAGAAGCCGGGCGAGGCGGATGCGGTGCTGGACGGCGACGTGGCCAAGGCGATGAACTTCTTCATGCGCCGGCCGATGCCCGACGCGCCGGCGGCCAGCGGGGGCCTGTCCGGGTCGCTTAGCGGCCAGGAGCAGGCCGGCACGCCGGAGTCCAACTTCGCCCTGATCCAGATGCTGGCCTTCTATGACCCCGCCGGCGACCCGCGCCCCAAGCTGCTGACCGACGAGGAGATGGCGGCCTTCGTGCACAGCTTCGAGACCAGCGGCTTCACCGGCGGCATCAACTGGTACCGCAACTTCACCCGTAACTGGCAGCGCTCGGAGAAAATCACCGACAAGGTCGCCGTGCCCTCGCTGATGGTCATGGCCGAAAAGGACGCCGTGCTGCCGCCCTCCGCCGCCGATGGGATGGAGGCTTATGTGGCTGACCTGGAGAAGGCCTTGATCAAGGATTCAGGCCACTGGACACAGCAGGAGCAGCCCGAGGCGGTCAATCGCGTCATCCTTGACTGGATGGGCAGGCGGTTTCCGAAGTAGAAAGGTCCATGGACCGTATCGCCCCCTCGCCTTCCGTCATGTCCTCCGCCGGGCGGCGGGGACTTTATCTTGAGACCGAGGCCTTCAATTCGGGCTGGCTGGATGTCGGCGAGGGGCATGAGATTTTCTACGAGGAGTGCGGCGTGCGCCACGGCAAGGCCGCGGTGGTGCTGCACGGCGGACCGGGCGGGGCGATCAACGCCACCATGCGGCGGTTCTTCGACCCCTCGCGCTGGCGCACGGTGCTGTTCGACCAGCGCGGCTGCGGCAAGAGCCGGCCCAACGCCTCGCTGGACGCCAACACCACCTGGACCCTGGTCGAGGATATCGAGCGCCTGCGCGAGCACCTGGGCGTGGAGAAATGGTGCGTGTTCGGCGGCTCCTGGGGCTCTACCCTGGCGCTGGCCTACGCCATCAAATACCCGCACCGGGTCACCGGCCTGGTGCTGCGCGGCATCTTCCTGGTCACCAACCGGGAGCTGAAGTGGTTCTATCAGGACGGCGCCTCGATGATGTTCCCCGACGCCTGGGAGCGGTTCCAGGCCCCGATCCCGCCGGACGAGCGGGGCGACATGATCGGCGCCTACCACAAGCGGCTGACCTCCGACGACCGCCGCGTGCAGGCCGAGGCCGCCGCCGCCTGGAGCCAGTGGGAGGGCGACACCATCTCCCTGCGCGGACCCGAGGCGCGGCCGTCGAAGTTCAATGAGGTCGACTTCGCCGTCGCCTTCGCCCGGATCGAATGCCACTTCTTCGCCAACAAGGGCTTCTTCGACGAGGACGGCTGGCTCATAAAGAACATCCACAAGATCCGCGGCATCCCCGGCTGGATCGTGCAGGGCCGCTTCGACGTGGTCACGCCCCTGGAAAGCGCCTGGTCGCTGGGCAAGGCCTGGCCCGAGGCCCGCTTCGAGGTCATCTGGGACGCCGGCCACGCGTCCACGGAACCGGGGATTATCGACGCCCTGGTGCGGGCGACGGACGCGGCGCTGGCGGGTTAGGATTTGGGACGCCAGGCCCGGCAAGAGCGTTCCAGGCGGACGGTTCTGTTTCCTTGATCATGAACGATACGACGATGGACATGCTTCGCGCGCTGTTGACGGAAGATGCGCCCGCGGCGGTGGACGTCATCCGCCGCGCCTTCAGCGCCCAATCGGTCGAGACCGACCCACCTTCCGCCGCCCTGAGGGAAACCACGGAGTCCATTGCGGACGCGATCGGACTGGACGGCGGCGCCTGCGTCACGTTTCCCGGCGGGCTCAAGGGCGTGGTGCTGTGGTCCCAGACGGAACAGGGCCTGTATTTCGGCCGCCTGGCAGTCCACCCCGACTGGCGCGGCAGCGGCGTGGCGCGAAGGCTGATCGCCGCGGTCGAGGCCGAAGCGATGCGCCGGAACCTGCCTCGCGTGCATCTGAATGCGCGCCTGGTGCTGGCTGACAATCGGCGGCTGTTCGCGTCCTGCGGCTATCAGGAGACGGAATTTGGGACCCACGACGGCTTTACGGCGCCGACGTTTGTGGTGATGGAGAAGATCCTGGATGGCGCGTGTTAGCGCCTGCCCGCTCCGCCCCTACAGGATTGCCCCGCGACCGCTGGTGACTTCCGAGTAGCGGTGCACGCGCACTGACTGAACCAGGCCGAAGCCAACCATCACGGTGATCATCACCGTACCGCCCCAGGAGAGCAGCGGCATGGGCACCCCCACCACCGGAGCCAGGCCCATGACCATGGCGCCGTTGATCATCAGGCACAGGGCGAAGGTGGCGGTGACGCCGGCGGCGGCCATGCGGCCGAAGTGGCTGTGCGAGACCGAGGCGATGCGCAGGGCCATGAAAATCACCGCCACATAGAGCAGCAGCACCGCCATGCTGCCCACGAAGCCGAACTCCTCGGCCAGGGATGCGAAGATGAAGTCGGTCTGTTTCTCGGGCAGGAAGTTGAGCTGGCTCTGGGTGCCCAGGCCGAAGCCCTTGCCCAGCAAGCCGCCGGATCCGAGCGCGATCTTGGACTGCATGATGTGGTAGCCGGAGCCGGACTTGTCGGCCTCGGGATCCAGGAAGGTGAGCAGGCGAGCCTTCTGGTAGCTCTTCAGGACGAACATGAAGGCAGCCGGGATGACGGCGACCAGGCCCACGAGACCGACGGTGACCAGGCGCAGGGACAGACCCGCCAGGATCATCATCACCCCGCCGGTGGCCGCGATCAGCAAGGCGGTGCCCAGGTCCGGCTGCTTGGCCACCAGGGCCACCGGCAGGCCGATCAAGGCCGCGGGGATCAACAACCACCACGACAAGCGCGCGTTGCGGCCGGACAAGGAGTGATAGAAACGCGCCAAGGCCAGGACCAGGCCTATCTTGATGATCTCCGAGGGCTGGATGCGGACGGGGCCGAGGTCCAGCCAGCGCTGGGCGCCCAGGGCGGAATGGCCCACCACCGCCACCCCGAACAGCAGGATCAGGCCGATGGCGTAGATCGGATAGGCCAGGGCGAACCAGACGCGCAGGTCGACCACCGCCAGCAGGATCATCAGCAACAGGCAGCCGCCATAGCGGATCACATGCGGCGCCGCCCAGGGCAGCCACGATCCGCCGGCGATGGAATAGAGCATCACCCCGCCGATGCCGGCGATGATCGTCAGCAGCAGGGTGAAGGTCCAGTCGATGTTGGCCAGCTTGACGATCAGGCGATCGCGCTCGCCGGGGCGGGTCAGGGCGCTGACGGTCACGTGGGTCCTCCGGGATTGACGGAAGATCCCGGATCGGCGGGGGCGCCAGGACCGATGGGGTCGGACGGCGGCGGCGCGGCGCCCTCGGCCTTTGGACCAGCGTCCGACGACGGCGGCGGCGTCTCGGCGGCCGGCAGGGGGGTGACGATGCGGGCGCGGATCTCCGGGTCCTTGAGCAGCGCCACGCGCATGATCTCGCGCGCCTTCGGGGCGGCGGCGGAGGCGCCGAACCCGCCGTGCTCGACCAGCACGCTCATGGCGTAGCGCGGGTCGTCGGCGGGAGCATAGGCGACGAACCAGGCGTGGTCGCGCAGCGCCCAGGCGCCCTGGGCGCCGTGGGCGCCGTGGCCGCCGGCGTAGGAATGGGCCTGAGCGGTGCCGGTCTTGCCGGCCATCTTGATCGGACCCAGATCCAGCTGGCCGGCCCCCGCCGCCGTGCCCGATTCGGTCACCGCCGCCATGGCGGCGTGGATGAAGTCGATATGCTCCTTGGCGAAGGGCAGGTCCGGAGCCATGGTCCCCGGCGGCTGCACCTCGCCGCCGATGGAATGGATCAGGCGCGGCGCCAGTTCCTTGGCGCCGTTGGCCAGGCGCGAGACCATCACGCACAGCTGCATGGGTGTGACGTTCACATAGCCCTGGCCGATCCCCATGCTGGGGGTCTCGCCGGGGTGCCAGACCGGGTCCTTGGGGAAGGCGCGGCGCTTGTAGGCCGTGTCAGGAACGATGCCCTTCTTCTGGCCTTCGATACCGATATCGTTGATCTGGCCAAGACCGAAGTGCCGGGCCGTGGCGGCGATGGCGTCGGGACCCACCGCCAGGGCGGTCTGGTAGAAGAAGATGTCGCAGGACGTCTTGATGGCGTCGTGCATGTTCAGGGTGCCGTGCGACTTGTCGCAGTGCCAGACCCGGCCGCCCCACGGCCAGGCGCCGGTGCAGGTATGGGTGATGTCCGGGCTGACGCCGTGCTCGAGGGCGGTGAGCGCCACCATGGTCTTGAAGGTGGAGCCCGGCGGGTAGGTGGCGGTGAGCGCCTTGTTGAACAGCGGCTTGCGCTCGTATTCCGACAGGGCCTGGTATTCCGGCCCGGTCAGGCCCTTGACGAAGCGGTTGGCGTCGAAGCTGGGGGCCGAGACCAGGCAGAGGATGTCACCGGTGCGGCAGTCCATCATCACGGCCGCGCCGCTCTCGTCGCCGAACACCTCCAGCGCCCGGTTCTGGATGTCGGCGTCGAGGGTCAGCTGGATGGTCTTGCCGGCGGTGGAGGCGATGTCGCCGGCGGCGTCCTGGCGCACCACCCGGCCCTTGACGTCCACCTCGACCTTGCGGGCGCCGGGCTTGCCGCGCAGGAGCAGGTCGAAGGTCTTTTCCACCCCCTGCTTGCCGATCCGGAAGCCAGGATTAAGCAGGATCGGATCGGAATTGGGGCCGGTCTTGGCGACGTCCTTGTCGGAGACCTTGGCCACATAGCCGATCACGTGGGCGAAGGCGCCGCCGTAGGGGTAGACCCGCACCTCGCCCATGTCGGCGGTGACGCCCGGCAGTTCCGGCGCGCGGACGTTGATGCGGGAGAACTGCTCCCAGGTCATGTCTTCCATGACCGCCACGGGGGAGCGTTTGGGGGCCAGCTTGATGTCGGAGATCGCCCGGCGCTGGTGGGACTCGTCGAGGTCCAGCAACTGGGCGAGGCGGCCCATCACCTCTTCGGGCTTGGTGTGGTCGTCCTTGGTCACCAGCAGGCGGAAGTCCGGGCGGTTGGAGGCCAGCACGACGCCGTTGCGGTCTACGATCAGGCCGCGCGGCGGCGGCGTGAGGCGGAAGTCGAACTGGTTGTTGTCCGACAGCTTGGTGTAGCGGCTGTTCTCGATCACCTGCAGCTGGGCCAGGCGCCCGCCCAGCGCGATCACGCCCAGGCCCATCAGGCCGCCGAAGATGAAGGCCCGGCGGCCGAACTCGCCCTGACGCTCATTGACCTCGTTGAAGTAGATCTGCGGCTTGGTCATCGGAAACGCACGTCCGCATCTTCATAGCGCTCTATGAGGCCGTGTGCGAAGGGATACAGCGCCGCGGTCACCAACCACTGCCAGCCCACCGCGATCAGGCTGGGCACGGCGCCGGAGTCGAGCATCAGCAGGTAGGTCCCAAAGGCGAAGGCCAGGGCGCAGGCGGCGGCGTACCAGATCCACATGGCGATGAAGCTCTGCCCCGCCAGGACGCTGCGCAGCAGCAGCACGGGGGCGTAGGCCACCAGCAGGCAGGCCGGCCACAGTCCCGTCGGCCCGCCCCACAGCACGTCCAGATACAGCCCCAGCAGCAGCAGGACGAAGGGCGGCAGGACCGAGGGCCGGATCATCGCCCAGGCAAAGGCCGGGACCATGGCGAACACCGGCTCGGGCAGTTGCAGGCCGAACACCCGCATCGGCGTCGCCAGGATCAGGCTGCCCACGGCGCAGACCAGGACCGGCAGGCCCAGCCAGCGAAGGGGATTGAGCTGACGGGCGACGTTGCCGGGCATCAGAAGGGCGCCGCTGTGTCATCATGTGGCGGGGGCGGCGGGGGCGGCCGGTGTGGCTTGGCGGCGACAGGCTTCGCCGTCGCGGGCTTGGCCGCCAGGGGCTTGTGCGCCGCC
>DASVMY010000037.1:0-7640 GCA_036384135.1 Caulobacteraceae bacterium
GGCCGACCCGCACGCACGCCTGCTGATGGCGTCCACCTCTCCCGTCTTCGCCCCGGCGCCCGGCGCGCCGCAATCCTTCGCCGACATCTTCGAGAAGGTCTCGCCGGCGGTGGTGTCGATCAACGTCACCTCGCACGTGCCGGTGTCGCAGACGCCGCCTGGCCTGAAGGGCTTCCCGTTCAACCTCGTGCCGCCAGGTGGGGGCGACGACGGCGATGACGACGGAACCGGCGGTGGGGCCGCGCCGAAAGGCCAGCGGGCGCTGTCGGCGGGATCGGGCTTCTTCATCTCGCCCGACGGCTACATCGTCACCAATAACCACGTGGTCGAGAACGCCGAGGACATCAAGGTCGTCATGAAGGACGGCAAGGAGCTGAAAGCCACCGTCGTCGGCCGCGACGAGGGCACCGACCTGGCGGTGATCAAGGTCGAGGGGCACAACTTCGCCTTCGTGGACTTCGAGAACAACGCCCGTCCCCGCGTCGGCGACTGGGTGCTGGCGGTGGGCAACCCCTTCAGCCTGGGCAGCACGGCCACGGCGGGCATCGTCTCGGCCTACGGGCGTGACATCGGCGAGACCTTCGTCGACTACATCCAGATCGACGCCCCCATCAACCGGGGTAACTCCGGCGGCCCGACCTTCGACACCTATGGCCGCGTGATCGGGGTCAATACGGCGATCTTCTCGCCCTCGGGCGGCTCGGTTGGGATCGGCTTCGCCATCCCGGCGGATGTCGCCGACAACATCACCAAGCAGCTGATGGGCGGCGGCAAGATCACCCGCGGCTATATCGGCGCCACGATCCAGAACCTGTCGGACGAGATGGCCGATAGCTGGGGCCTGAGCGGCCGCAAGGGCGCGGTTGTCGCCGACCTGGTGCCGGGCGGCCCGGCCTCCAAGGGCGGCCTGGCGCAGGGCGACGTGGTGGTGGCGGTGAACGGCCACGCGGTCAGCACCTCCTCGGAGATGACCCGCGAGGTGGCCAAGGCCCACGCCGGCGACGTGCTGCACCTGGACGTCTATCGCGACGGCAAGGAGCGGACCGTGGACATCCACTCCGGCACCCGGCCCTCCGAGGCGCAGCTGGCCCAGAACGGCGGCGCCGGCGGCGGCGATGAGGATTCCACGCCGACGCCTGGCGGGGCCAAGGCGCCCGCCAAGGCCCAGATCCTGGGCATGTCCCTGGCCCCGCTCGATCCCCTGTCGCGGCGCCAGTACAGCATCGACGATGCGGTGCGCGGCGTGCTGGTGGACGGCGTCAAGGGCTCCTCCGACGCGGGCGAGAAGGGCCTGCGCCGCGGCGATGTGATCGTGCGCGCCGGCGGCCATGAGGTGGGCACCGCCACCGATGTCGCCGCCGCCGTCACCGAATGGCGCAAGAACGGCCGCACCAGCATCCCGCTGGGCATCAGCCGCGCCGGCCGCACCCTGTTCCTGGCCGTCAAGATCGACGGCTAGGGCAGGCGTAGAGGGGACGCCATGCGACTGCTGATCGTCGAGGACGACACCGTGGCCGGCGAGGTGATGCTCAAGGGCCTCACCGACGCCGGGCATGAATGCATTGCCGCGCAGGACGGCGAGGCCGGGCTGCTGGCCGCCAAGGGGGCCAAGTTCGACGTGATGATCGTCGACCGGATGATGCCCAGGCTGGACGGGGTCAGCATGGTTTCCGCCCTGCGACGGGAGGGCGACCAGACACCGGTACTGTTCCTGTCGGCGCTCGGCGAAGTCACCGACCGGGTCACCGGGCTGCAGGCCGGCGGCGACGACTATCTGGTCAAGCCCTACGCCTTCGCCGAGCTGATCGCCCGGGTGGAGGCCCTGGCCCGGCGGCGCGAGACCGGCTCGGTGCAGACCCTGCTGCGGGTCGGCGATCTGGAGATGGACCTGATCGGCCGCGAGGTGCACCGCCAGGGCAAGGAGATCGACCTGCAGCCGCGTGAGTTCCAACTGCTGGAATACCTGATGCGCAACGCCGGCCAGTCGGTGACCCGCACCATGCTGCTGGAAAAGGTGTGGGAGTACCATTTCGATCCCCAGACCAACGTCATCGACGTGCACATCTCCCGCCTGAGGTCGAAGATCGACAAGGGCTTCGACCGGCCGATGCTGCAGACCGTCCGGGGCGCGGGCTACCGCCTGGAACCCTGATCGGTCGGGGCCCGTGCGCCTGCCGCGCCTTTTCCGCACGACGCCATTCCGGCTGACGCTGCTGTTCCTGGTGGTGTTCGCCGCCGCGGCCAGCGCGTTCCTGGCCTATATCTACCTGGCCACGGCCGGGGAGGTGAACCGGCACGCCGACGCGGCCATCACCCGTGAGATGCAGTCGCTGGAGGCGATCTACCGGCGGGCCGGGTTCGCGACCCTGAACCAGACCGTGATCGACCGGGCGTCCAGCGATCACGGCTTCCTCTATCTGCTGATGAACAAGAACGGCCAGCCGGTGAGCGGCTCCCTGGCGGTCTCGCCGGTGGAGCAGCCATCCGGCGACCGCGAATGGGCCAGCTTCCGGCTCAACGAGACCGATCCGGACGGCACGATGATCAAGCGGCCGGCGCGGGGCCTGCAGGAGCGCTTGGCCGGCGGCGAGTTGCTGTTCGTGGGCTCCGACGTGGGCGAGGCCGAGGGCTATGTGGTCAAGATCGCCAGGGCCCTGTGGGGCGCCGCGGCGCTGGTGATCCTGCTGGGCCTGGCTGGCGGGGTGGTGGTCAGCCGCGACGTCAGCCGCAACATCTCCGGCCTGACCGGGGTGATCGGCGCGGTGCGCGGCGGCAACCTGCGCGCCCGCGCCGAGGTGCGCCACACCGGCGACGAATACGACGAACTGGCCATGGGCCTCAACGACATGCTGGACCGCCTGGAGCGCTCCATCGGCGGCCTGCGCCACGCCGGCGACGCCATTGCCCACGACCTGCGCTCGCCCCTGACGCGGCTGCGGGCGCGGCTGGAGGCGGCGGCGATCGAGGCGGACAACGGCAAGGGCGACCCGGTCCAGGCCCTGCACACAGCCCTGGAAGACGCCGACAACGTACTCAAGACCTTCACCACCGTGCTCTCCATCGCCCGCCTGGAGGCGGCCGTGGAGCCGCCCAACCCGGCCGTATTCGATCCCGGCGAGCTGGCCGCCGGCGTGGCCGAACTCTACGAGCCGCTGTGCGAGGACAAGGGGCTGGACTTCCGCGCCGAACTGACCCCGGCCCTGCAGTTGCGCGGCAACCGCGAGTTCATCGCCCAGGCCCTGGCCAACATCCTGGACAACGCTGTGAAGTACACGCCATCGGGCGGGGCGGTGATGCTGCGCGTGCGCCGCCGCTCCTCCGGCGACCTGGAGATGTCGGTCACCGACACCGGCCCGGGCGTCCCTGAAGCCGAACGGGCGCGGGTGGTGCAGCGCTTCGTGCGCCTGGAGAACAGCCGCAATGAGCCCGGCGCCGGCCTCGGGCTGTCCTTGGTCAGCGCGGTGGCCCAGGCCCACAAGGGCCAGCTGGAACTGGACGAGGGGCCAGGCGCCGTGGACGGGTCGGGGCCGGGGCTGCGGGTGGCGCTGGTGCTGCCGAAGATCGGGTGAGGGCCTCCCTCCCCTTCATGGGGAGGGACAGGCCGCGAAGCGGCCAGGGTGGGGGAGTCCGAAAGTGGCAGGCGGCCATTGAGTGCTCGTGGGCTTCAAAGTCCTTCCCCACCCCGGTCCTTCGGACCGACCCTCCCCATGAAGGGGAGGGAGGACACGGCTGACGACATCCGCGTCTGGGCGTTCCAATATGCCCCGGTGACTCCCCTCTTCCAGACCCTGCGGCCCTGCGGCCCGATCCTCGACCCCAAGGCGGCGGATCGTCTGCGCCAAATCCTGGCTGAGGCGGCCGTCGAGGGCGGCTGGCCGGAGACGCTGGAAGCCGCATGGCCGGCGTTGGCGCCGGTGTTCGGAGCATCGCCCTACCTGGCTGGGCTGGCGCGACGGGACCCGGAGCGGTTGCGGCGGATACTTCAGGACGATCCGGACACGCGCCTACAGGCCCTGCTTGAGGCCGGACGGCGGGCCGGATCGGACCTGGCGGCCGGCGAGGCGTCGTTGCGGGAGCTTAAAGGCGCGCTGCACCTGCTCACCGCCCTTGCCGATCTGGGTGCGGCCTGGGATCTGGACGCGGTCACCGGCGCCCTGACCCGGTTCGCCGATGTGGCGGTGGAAGCCGCTATCGAACTGGCCGCGCGCGAGGCCCTGGCGGCGGGGCGGACCACGCGGCTGGGGGAGGATGAGGAAGGCCCCCTGCCCGGCTACTTCGGCATCGCCATGGGCAAGCACGGCGCCTTCGAGCTCAACTATTCCAGCGATATCGACATCTCGATCTTCTACGAACCGGACGCTCTGCCCCTGGCCGAGGGTCAGGAACCGGCGCGGTTCGCGGCCCGCTTCACCGAGCGGCTGTCGAACATCCTACAGAGCCGCACGGCCGACGGCTATGTGTTCCGGGTCGACATGCGCCTGCGCCCCGATCCCTCGTCCACCCCCCTGGCCGCGCCCGTGGACGCGGCGTTCGACTACTATGAGACCGTGGGCCAGAACTGGGAGCGGGCGGCGTTCATCAAGGCCCGCGCGGTGGGCGGCGACGTCGCCCGCGGCCGCGCCTTCCTGGAGGAGCTGAAGCCCTTCGTCTGGCGGCGGAACCTGGACTTCGCCGCCATCGCCGACATCCACTCGATCAAGCGCCAGATCCACGCCCACAAGGTGGACGAGCGGCTGAGCGCCAAGGGGGCGGACCTGAAGCTGGGGCGCGGCGGCATCCGCGAGGTGGAGTTCTACGTCCAGACCCAGCAGCTGATCCTGGGCGGTCGGCATCCGGAGCTGAGGTCCTCGCGCACCCTGGACGCCCTTGAGGCCCTGGCCGCGGCGGGGCACGTCACAGCCGAGGCGGCCCGGGACATGGCGCAGGCTTACGTCGTACTGCGCGGCCTGGAGCACCGGGCCCAGATGGTGGCCGACGAGCAGACCCACCGCCTGCCCGAAGCCGACGCCGACCGCCGGCGCATCGCCGGCCTGGCCGGCCACGGCGACCTGCGCGCCTTCGACGCCTTCGTGGAGCGGCGGCTGCGGCGGGTGAACGGCCGCTATGGCGAGCTCTTCGCCGGCGAGGAGCCGCTTTCATCCCGCTTCGGCAGCCTGATCTTCACCGGGGTGGATGATGACCCCGAGACCCTGGCGACGCTGAAGCGCATGGGGTTCACCCATCCCCAGCAGGTGTCGCAGACCATCCGCGGCTGGCACCACGGCCACATCGCCGCCACCCGCACCGAGCGGGGGCGCGAGCTCTTCACCCGCCTGGCCCCGCGCCTGCTGGACGCAGTCAACGCCACCGGCGCGCCGGACACGGCCTTCCTGAGGTTCGGCGATTTCTTCGGCGGCATGTCGTCGGGGGTGCAGGTGCAGTCCCTGTTCCTGGCCCAGCCCAAGCTCTTGGAACTGGTGGTTCGGGTGATGGCCTTCGCGCCGGAGTTCGCCCGCACCCTGGCCCGCCAGCCCGCCGCCCTGGACGCCCTGCTGGATCCGTCATTCTTCGAGGGCATCGAGGCGCCCGGCGACCTGGCCGGCGCCATCGCCGACGCCGATGGCTTCGAGACCGCCATGGACCTGGCGCGGCGGCGCCATCGGGAGATGGCCTTCCGCATCGGGGTGCAGGTGATGGGCGGCGTGGCCAGCGCCGAGTCGGCGGGAGCGGCCTTCGCCGACCTGGCCGACGCCATCGTCCAGGGCCTGTCGGGCGCTGCGCTGACCGAGGTCAGCCGGTCCGCCGGCGCCTTCCCCGGCCAGGTGGCGGTGGTGGCCCTCGGCAAGTGCGGCTCGCGGGAGATGACCGCCCGCTCGGACCTTGACCTGATGACCCTGTACCGGCCGGACGATCGCGAGAGCGCCTCGGCGATCAAGGGTTGGAGCGCGGAGACCTTCTACACCCGCTTCACCCAGCGGCTGGTGGCGGCCCTGTCGGCGCCCACCGGCGAGGGCCTGCTCTACGAAGTGGACCTGCAGCTGCGGCCGTCGGGCACCCAAGGGCCGGTGGCGGTGAGTTTTGGGGCTTTCACTGGCTACTACCAGGGCGAGGCGGAGACCTGGGAATTCCTGGCCATGACCCGGGCGCGGGTGGTGTGGGCGACGTCGGACGGGTTCCGGCGCGAAGCGGAGAACGCCATCGAGGCGGCCCTGCGCCAGCCCCGCGATCCCGCCGGCCAAGCCAGGGACGTTCTGGAGATGCGCGCCCTGATGACCCGGGAGCGGCCGCCGCGGGGGTTCTGGGATATGAAGCTGGGCCAGGGCGGGCTGGTGGATATCGAGTTCGCCGCCCAGCACCTGCAGCTGGCCGCGGCGGCTGGCGGCGGGCCGCTGCGGCAGAACACCTCGAGGCGCTGGAGGCGTTGCGTGACGGCTGGCTGGCGCCGCCGGACCAGGTGGAGGCGCTGGTGCGCGCCGGGCGGCTGCAGCAGAACCTTTCGCAGCTGCTCAAGGTGGCGCTGGAAGACGACGCCGACCCCTCGCACGAACCGACGGCGCTCAAGAGCCTGTTGGTCCAGGCTGGCGGGGCGCGGGACTTCAAGGCCCTGCATCGCCGTATCGAAGCGGTGCGCAAGGTGGCGCACAAGGCGTTCCTGCAGACAGTGGCCGGGGGCGCCGGTCCGCGACGGAACCGCGGGTAACGTCCGTTAAAGCCCATTGGGACGGCGTCTTTGGGGGCGTCATTGGAGTTCTCGTCGTATGAGAATCTGATGGCGACAGTGCGCCGCTCCCGCGCGTGGGCCCGGCCCACGGGGTCGCCGGCATGGAGCGCTGGAAGTGGATGAGGTGAGGTTTGAGCGCGGCGGCGGCCGACACGGACGACGAGCTGGTGCTACGCGCCGGGCGCGGCGACCCGGCGGCGATCCGCGCCCTGGTGGCCCGCAAGCTGCCGCGCATCCTGGCCCTGGCGCAGCGGATGCTGTTCGACGCCGCCGAGGCGGAGGACGTGGCCCAGGAGACCTTCATCCGGCTCTGGAAGAACGCCGCGAACTGGCGGCCCGGCGAGGCGAAATTCGACACATGGCTGCACCGGGTGACGCTCAACCTCTGCTACGACCGCCTGCGCCGCCGGCGCGAGCGGCCGACCGCGGATATGCCCGAGCAGGCGGACACCGGCCCGGCGCCCGACCGCAACCTGCACGCCCTGGACGTGGGCAAGCGGGTGGAGGCGTCGCTGCGGGCCCTGCCCCCGCGCCAGCGCGAGGCGATCGTCCTGTGCCACTATCAGGAGCTGGGGAACATCGAGGCGGCGGCCCTGATGCAGGTCAGCGTGGAGGCCTTGGAAAGCCTCCTGTCGCGGGGCCGACGGGCGCTGCGCGCGGCTCTGGCCGATCTGGCGAACGGCGGGTGACGTCGTCACGCGGGATGAGGGATCGATCGATGGGGCTCGGCGCATGACGCAGGAAAGGTTCGCCGAATTGGCGCGGGCCTACGGCGCGGACATCGGACGCTGGCCCGAGGGCGAGCGCGAGGCCGCGCGCCGGCTGGCGACCCCTGAGGCCGACAACCCGGCCGCCAGGGCGATGCTGGAGGACGAGGCGGCGCTGGATCATCTGTTATGGCAAGCCACCACGCCCTCGCCGAGCCTGGTCCTGAGCGACC
>DASVMY010000038.1:0-8912 GCA_036384135.1 Caulobacteraceae bacterium
CGAGGACCCACGCACGGCCCGGTCCGGCCGCGTCGGCGGCGACGCTGATCCGAGGGCCGAGGCGGTGCAGCTGCGCGCCGCCCTCGACCTTGGCTTCCCCGCCTCGGAGGTCGTCGGCTATGAGGCGGGTGACAAGCGGCCGGCCCTGGCGGTGGCGGCGATGGGCCTGAACGGCCCCAGCGGCGTTCTGCCCTACTACTATTCCGAGATGGTCCTGGAGGCGCAGCGCGGCCGCAACCTGGCCATGCGCGACTTCCTGGACATGTTCAATCACCGGGCCTTGTCGCTGTTCGTCCGCGCCGCGGACAAATACCGCATCGCCATGGGCTTCGATCGCACCGGCGGCGAAGCCGGCGACCCGATCGGCGGCGCGCTCTATGCCCTGATCGGTCTGGGCGAACCCGCCTTGCGGGGGCGGCTGGCCGTGCCGGACACCGCAATGGCCTACTACGCCGGCCACTACGCCCACCAGCCGCGCACCGCCGAAGCCCTGTCGCAGATCCTCTCCGACTACTTCGAGCGCACCGCCCGGGTCGTCCAGTTCCAGGGCAGCTGGGGCCAGTTGCCACCGCACGAGCAGACGCGGCTCAGCGCCGGGTCCGCCGCCGGCGCGTTCGCCCAGTTGGGCATCGACAGCGTGTGCGGCTCGCGCGTGTTCGACGTTCAGAGCGCGTTCCGCATCAGCCTGGGCCCGCTGACCTACGAGCAGTTCATGGCCTTCCTGCCCGGCACGCCGCAGATGGCGGAGTTGAACGCCCTCACCCGCGCCTATGTGGGGCCGGCGCTGGTGTTCGACATCCAGCTGATCCTGGCCGCCGGAGAGATACCACCCCTCGCCTTCTCGAACGGCCCGGCGGGGGGCGCAAGGTTGGGCTGGAACACCTGGCTACCCACCCAAGGGGGCCGCGCCGACGCCGATGAGGCCGTGTTCGAGGGCGATGCCGCCTGAGCGGGCCAGCGCCTGATTCAGCGCTCAGATGATTCCATCTGCCCCCATCGTGCTCTAGAGATTCAAGGGGCGGTGCGCGGGGCCGTCCATGCGGGGAAATGGCCATGCAGTCCTGGGGCGACGGCTACGTCACCGACGTCGAGTACGATGACGGCTTCTACCCGGGCCAGGCGCCGATGCGGATCGCGCTGACCTGCGCCATCAACGGCATCGAGCCGCCGGACCTGTCGGATGGCTTCACCTATTGCGAACTGGGCTGTGGGCGGGCCGGCACGAGCCTGGCGCTGGCGGCGGCCCACCCCAAGGCCGAGTTCCACGCCGTCGACTTCAACCCCGCGCACATCGCGCACGCCCAGGCCCGGGCCCGCGCCGCCGGCCTGACCAACATCACCTTCCACGAACTGAGCTTCGAGAATCTGACGGGCCAGGACGCCCCGCCGCTGCCAATGTTCGACCTGATCACCATGCACGGCGTGTGGAGTTGGATCGCCCCGGCTCTGCAACAGGCGATCCTGTCCTTCTTCAACGCCCGGCTTCGGCCAGGCGGCGCGGTTTACGTCAGCTACAACGCCATGCCCGGCTGGAGCGACGCGTCGCCCCTGCAGCGGCTCGTGAAGGAATTGGCCGGCGAGATCGTCGCGCGTAGCGACGTCGCCGCCGAGCGGGCCATCCGCATGACCACGCGCCTGGCCGAGGCCAAGGCCGTCCCCGAACGCATGCACGAAAGCCTTTCGCGGATTAACGGCGTCCTCAAGGACGGGCTTCGGCCCTACCTGGCCCACGAGTACATGAACGAGCACGCCCATCCGCTCTATCACCTGGACGTGGCCCGCTCGTTCGGCGAAGCCAAGCTTTCCTTCGCCGGGTCCACCGACCTTATCCGCAATTTCCAGAACATGGTGGTCACTCCGGCGCAGCTTGCCCTGCTGGCCGAAATTGCCTCGCCGGACCTGCGCGAGACGCTCAAGGACTTCTGCGGCGACACGCGGTTCCGCACGGACATCTATGTGCGCGGCGTGCGGCGCATGACCGCCGAGCGTCGCCAGACCCTCCTGCGCAGTCTCCGCATCACCCTGCTGCGCCAACCGCCGGAGGCCTTCCACCTCAACCTTCCGGACGGAACTGCCTGGCGGCCCGAACCGTCGGTGTACCTGCCCGCCCTGGCGGCGCTGAAATCCCGCCCCCACCGGCTCTCCGAACTTCTCACCCTGCCCGATATTCCCGCCGACCATGGCGTCGACCCCGTGGAGGTGGTTGGCATCCTCTGCGGCTCGACGATCGCCACCCCCTATTCGCCGCCATCCGCGGCGGCGCTGCAGGCGGCCGCTCGGCTCAACGCCGTGATCATGGCCGAGGCGGATGGGCAGCGTGCGATCCTGGCGGTGCCGGCCATCGGCGGCGGTCTGAGCTTGGCGCCCGTGGATCAGGCCCTGCTCGCCGACCTGTCGCGGGGGACGGAACCTGATCCCGAGGACCTCGCGCGCCGTTTCATCGCCCTTTGCGCGGCGGGCGGCGGCCATCCGGTTGTCGACGGCAAACCGATCGAGGATGAAGCGGAGGCCATGCGGCTGGTCAGCAGCGACTACGCCGAGCGCATCGCCCACGTGGCGCCGCTTTGGCGGATGATGAACATGATCTGAGGCTTGGAAGGCCCCGCCGGCTTCGCGACCTCAGTTGATCATGGTGATGCCGCCCTTAAGGGTCAGCATCGCATCCGCCTTCACCGTGGTCAGGATGGAATTGACGTCCACCGATACCTGTCCGTCGATCTTGATCATCATGCCTTTGATGGTCACGCCCATCTGGTCGATCTTGATGCTGCTGCTGCCCACCGTGAGGGTGATCGACTGCATGGCGGTGGTGGAGGCGGCGCCCATGTCCAGGTTCAGGTCGTGGTTGCCCATGTCGAGCTGGGTTTTGCTGTTGCCCATGCTGAGGGTGTAAGACGCGTTGCCCTGGCTGATCTTCTCGGTGAGATTGCCCTGCTGAATTTCGATGGACCGGTTGCCGGTCTCGACTTTCAGGGTGTCGTCGTGATGGACCACGCGCCGGAAGTCCTTCTGGGCGTGGATGTAGATCTCCTCCTCGCCCGCCTTGTCCTCGAAACGCAGCTCGTTGCTGACATCGGCCGTCCCCGCATCGCCCCAGTTGGCGCCGCGCACGCCGCTCTGGGTCTTGTTGGCGGGCACGTCAAAGGGCGGCTTGTTCTTGCCGTTGTAGACCATGCCAACGACGATCGGATGGTCCGGGTCGCCGTTCAGGAACTCGACCACGACCTCGCTGTCCACCCGCGCGAAGAACTGGGTTCCCATCTTGTTGTAGGCCCAGTTCTGGGCCACCCGCGCCCAGCGCGAGTTATCGTTTTCCTCCCAATGAAACCGCACCTTGGCTCGGCCATGCTCGTCGGGCGTGTCCGTCACCGTCGCTGTCTGGGGCCCTTGGATGTAGGGGCGAGGCGTCGTGCGCGGCGGCCGGTAGTGGAAGTCGCCGGGGATGCACACGAAGTCGTTCGTGTAGCCGGCGCCGCCCTCGAAAGGCATCTCCGAGAAGTCGCGCGCGTGGTGCGTCACGCTGATGGCGACGTAGTTCTGCGCTGTTTGACCTCCGGGCAGGTCCAGGCTGTGGTTGGCCATCTTGTATTTGCCGCCGCTGGCGATGCGGCAGTCGATGCTGGAGCCCTCCACCCAGACCAGGCTCGCTTCTTCCGCCTCCATCCGGGATGTGGCCAGCCGCGACGCCTCGCCGCCGGTCTGGTGCCGGCCCGGATATTCGAACACCTCGCGCTGGCTCAGACCCGGCGGTTGGGCCTTGGCCAGGCCGTTCACGTTGGCGTCCACCAGGCTGACTTCCTTGAAGTCCCACCAGGCGTGCTTGTAGGCGGAGGAACCGACCCTTGAGCGCGGCTGCCAGCGCAGCAGGTTAGCCTCGGCCACCAGGGTCTCGGGAGTGCCTGTCACGTAGTCGGAGGAGCCGTTGCCGACGATCAACTCGCAGTTGGCCGTGGAATGGTCAAAGCGGTAGAACAGGCCCTCTTCTTCCCAAAGCCTCGAGACGAAATTGAAATCGCTCTCTCTGTACTGAACCCAATATTCCCGAGTATCGCCCACCGACTTGGGCCGATAGGACACGCCCGCCTCCGACAGCACCTGCTCGATAACCTCCGGAGATTTCTTGTCGTGGAAGATGCGAAAACGCTGGTTGAGGGTCAGCAGCCAGGCCGGCGGGACCAACTCCACGGCGTGCAGGTGATGGCCCCGCATAGAGGTTTCCAGTAGCTCGAACCGGCTGACGAGGCCATGGAACTTGCGCACCAAGTCGCGGTCCCTGATGGCGATGGCAATCTTCTGGCCCAAAATCTCGCTGGGCTTCAGGGGCCGTCCCTGAGAAACAATCTCCAGACGGAAGCGCGAGAGGGTCGAGAGCGCCTCCACCCCGTCGAAGGACACCACCACGATCTTCTTCAAGCCCGGTGCGAAGGCTTCGACGGAGATCAGCCGCTCGGTCTGATTGAACAAGAAGTCTTCGAGCTCGTCCAACGCTAGACCCTCAAAGAAGGATGGCCGGGCAGACACGCCACCCGGCCCCCAAACACCATAGGCTCAAACGCCGGCTGCCGACGAGCGGCCCGCGATCAGAAGGGTTTGCCCTCGACCAGGTTGAAGCCTTTCACCGTCGGCGTGCCGTTGGCGTTCTCGGCGGTGTACTCGGTGAACTTCTCCGTGATCTTGGTGAAGTTGAGGGAGATCGACTCCGACGGCAAATCCCCGCCCGAGGAGATCGAATATCCGGAGATCATGCAGTTCTCCAACTCGTAGTGCAGATAGGCCTCGGCGTTGCCAGTGCCGGTGGCGGTCTTGGTGAAGTCGATCTCAAACTTCTTGCCCTTGGCGTCCGCCACCGCGAGGTCGAACAGGTTGATGGATGATTTGTCCATCGAATGGGTGACGGTGATCTCGGAGATCGAGGGTGTGGTGCTCTCGCGGTTGTTGGCGTTGCCGACCGCCGTGCTGATGCCCCGGCCAACGCCCCACTGGAAGCTGTTGATCTCGATCCAATCCTTGTGGCCAGGTTCGGTGACGGTGCCGGTGACTCCGTCGATCTTCATATAAATCGCCACTGTTCTCTCCTGTTGTTAGCGTGTCGGGCCGAAGGCGCAACGCGCTCGAAACGTCCTGGCCATGAAGCCTCGGCTCGGTGACGCCACCCACTTCATCCGACCCGGCTGAAATTCGTCGATTCCGCCGAATTTCCCTATTCCGATGAACCGTCCCGCCCCGTCGCCCGACCATGCTGACAAGGCTCAAACTCTACTCCAAACGGTAGGAAATAACGCCGTTATTGTCTAGCGACATTCCCACCGAACGGACCGTCTGACCCTGCGCCATCCGCTCCAGGAACCGCTCGGAAATCTCCGGCAGCACCCCCCGCGACAGCATGTTCTCGATGGCCCGCGCGCCGCTCTCGGCGACCTGGCTTCCCGCCACGATGTGATCCACCAGTTCGGGCGGATAGTCGAAGGAGGCTCCGTAATTCTCCTCGATCCGGTCGGCGATGCGGCCCAGCTGCAACTGGACGATCTTGCGCAGCGTGTCGTCGCTCAGCGGGAAGTAAGGAACGATGGTCACACGCCCCAGGAAAGCGGGCTTGAAGATCTTCAGCAAATCCGGCCGCAGGGCGTCCAGCAGACCTTCCGCGTCGGGCATGGTGTCGGGGTCGGCGCACAGCTTGGAGATGGTGTCCGTGCCGGCATTGGAGGTCATGATGATCAGGGTGTTCTTGAAGTCGATGTCGCGACCCTCGCCGTCGCGCAGCTGCCCCTTGTCGAACACCTGGTAGAAAATGTCCTGCACCCCCGGGTGCGCTTTTTCCATCTCGTCGAGCAAGATGACGCTGTAGGGCCGGCGGCGAACCGCCTCGGTCAGCACCCCGCCCTCGCCGTAGCCCACGTAGCCCGGCGGCGAGCCGAGCAGCATCGAGACCTTATGCTCCTCCTTGAACTCCGACATGTTGATGACGGTGAGGTTCTGGCCGCCGCCGTAGAGGAGCTCGGCCAGGGTCAGGGCCGTCTCGGTCTTGCCCACCCCGCTAGTGCCCACCATCAGGAAGACGCCGGTGGGTTTGCGCGGGTCGGTCAGCTTGGCGCGCGAGGTGCGCATAGCCATGGCGATCGCTTCCAGGGCGTGGTCCTGGCCGATGATCCGCCTGCCCATCAGGGGCTTGAGGTCCAGCACCGTCTGGATTTCATTGGCCACCATCCTGCCAAGCGGGATGCCGGTCCAGTTGGCGATCACCTCCGCCACCGCCTGGCCGTCCACGCTGACCTGCATCAGCGGACGCTCACCCTGTAGCGCCGACAGCTCGGCCTGGTCGGTCTTGTAGGTCTTGCGCAGGGCGTCCATGTCCTCGGGCGGAGCCGCCCGCGCAACCTCGCCGGCCGCGGCCTGGGCGGGAGGTTGGTCGGGCGCGGCGGCTTTGGCGTGGCCGGATTCGAGCCGGTCGCGCATGTCACGCAGGCTTGTGACCAGTTCCTTCTCCCGCTCCCACTGCGCCTCCAGCGCCGTCAACTCGGTCCCGGCGTCGGCCTTCTCCTTAGCCATCCGCTCCAGGTCTTCGGCATGATCGACCCCGGAGGCGGACTCCCGCTCAAGGATGCCGATGGCGGTGGTCAGCAGCTCGATCCGGCGGCGGCAATCCTCGATGGGCGCCGGGATCGCGGCCTGACTCATGGCCACCCGCGCGCAGGCGGTGTCGAGCACGCTCACGCTCTTGTCGGGCAACTGGCGCGCGGGGATGTAGCGCAGGGACAGGCGCACGGACTCAACCACCGCCTCGTCGAGGATCCGCACCTTGTGATGGTCCTCCAGCGTCTTGACCATGCCGCGCATCATCGCCACCGCGCGGTCGAGATCAGGTTCTTCGACCACCACCGGCTGGAAGCGGCGCGCCAGCGCCGCGTCGCGCTCGAAGTACTTCTTGTATTCGGCCCAGGTGGTGGCGGCCACGGTGCGCAGCTCGCCCCGCGCCAGGGCGGGCTTGAGCAGGTTCGCCGCGTCGCCTTGGCCGGCGGCGCCGCCGGCGCCCACCAGCGTGTGCGCCTCGTCGATGAACAGGATGATCGGGACCGGCGAATTGCGGACCTCCTCAATCACCGACTTCAGCCGGTTCTCGAACTCGCCCTTCATGCCCGCGCCGGCCTGGAGCAGGCTCAGATCAAGGGTGCGCAACACGACATTGCGCATCGACGGCGGCACGTCGCCGGTGGCGATCCGCAGGGCGAAACCCTCCACCACGGCTGTCTTGCCCACCCCGGCCTCACCGGTAAGGATCGGGTTGTTCTGGCGGCGCCGGGTCAGGATGTCGATCACCTGCCGGATTTCGGCGTCGCGGCCGAGCACCGGGTCGATCTTACCCTCCTTGGCCCGCGCGGTCAGGTCGATCGTGTACTGATCAAGCGCGCCGCCGGCCATCCGGGCTTGGGCGGACGCGGCCTCGGAGGACGACGCCTGGGCCGAGCCGCCGGCATCCTCGCTGGTGCCGGTGGTGATCTTGGCCAGCTCGTTGCGCAGCGCCTCGGCTGGAAGCTTGGCGAACTCGGTCGAAGCCTCGCGGGCGACGGCCGCCAGGTTGTCGTCATTGAGCAGCGCGGCCAGCAGGTGACCCGAACGGATGCGGCTGGCCGCCCCCGCTAGGGACGCCTGGATCCAGGCCTCCCGCACCAGGGTCACTACCTGGGGGGCCAGCGCCGGCGCCCGGCTGTTGCCCGTCTTCAGACGGTCCAGAACGCGGTTCAGGTCCGCCGCCAGGGCGCCCGCGTCGACGCCGTAGTGGGTCAGGCAGGCCTGTAGATCGCTGCCGGGAATATCGAGAAGTTTGAGCAGGTAGTGCTCTATCTCGACGTTGTAGTGGCTGCGCGACAGCGTCATGCCGGCAGCGGCCTCCAGGGCCTGTCGGCAGGGATCGTTCAGTTTCGCGACGAGGGATCTAAGGTCGACCGCAGCCACATCGAACTCCCATGGTTCAGGGCCTGGCTGCGGCCGGTTCCGGACGGATCGCGCGAAGTCCAGACCGCAACTGGTCCCCACCGGGCATCGGGACAGCGAACCTCGCGCGCCCCCGCGGAGATCATCATGGCTCTGCTGCAGGCCGGCGCCAAGCCGTTCCATCGAACAGTGTGCGCTTAGCCCCGTAGATTTCGAATCACCGCCTCGCCCGGCCATCGGAAAGCCTGGCGCTTTGCCAGTTTCGGGGTCACTCGTATAAGGGGTCTGGGTGCGTCGGACGGGGCCGCGGCGCTGAAGTCTTCTTCGCGCAGAGTAGGGTAAGACAGCCGGATGGC
This sequence comes from Caulobacteraceae bacterium, assembly GCA_036384135.1. Classification (GTDB taxonomy): domain Bacteria; phylum Pseudomonadota; class Alphaproteobacteria; order Caulobacterales; family Caulobacteraceae; genus Acaudatibacter. The sequence goes on from DASVMY010000038.1 coordinate 8,286, forward strand.
GCTCACGCTTGTCATCACCAACGTGCCGAAGCTCGACAACGGCGTCTCGACCACGCTGGTGCTCGACCGCAACGGCGCCCTGATCGGCCGCTCCGCCATGGCCGACTGGAGCCTGCCGGACCCGCACAGCTACATTTCCTCGACCCACTGCGAGATCGAGTTTCGGGACGGCGGCTATGTGATCACCGACCGCAGCCTCAACGGCACCCTGGTCAACGGCGGCCCGGACCGCATGGCCGGACCGCACCGGATCTTGGACGGCGACACCATCACCATCGGCCACTATGACATTTCCTGTCGCCTCGACGGGGCGGACCGGCCCAGCGGCGCCAGTCCAGACGCCTTCCAGGCCGGCGCATCCCCGGCTTGGAGCGGTTGGGACAGGGCGCCAGCGGACCCGGCCGCGGAGCCGGAATCCGGTTGGGGCCCGAGCCCGGCGGGGTCAGATGCCGGTCAGGCCGCCTCCGTCTGGACGCCGCCTCCCGCCGATCCCGGAGCGCGGGCTTCGCCCTGGTCCAGCCCCATCGCCTCGGAGGCGAGCCGTGGCGGCGGGGCGGTCAACATCTGGGAGCAGCTGGCCTCCAGCAACGTCGTCGACTGGGCGCGCGGCGGCTTCGGCGCCGACAA
>DASVMY010000039.1:0-10860 GCA_036384135.1 Caulobacteraceae bacterium
GCGGCTGGGTCACCAGCCACTACATCGCCCGCCCCGGCGAGCCGGACGAACACCCCGTCCTCACCGCCCTGCCCCCCGTCACCGACTTCATGCTCTCGCGCCGAAGGGGGCGGCTGGGTAAACCGCCGTAACGGCCCAGAAAATGAGGGGACGGGACGCCCCAGCACGCCCTTGTCGCGGCGCCACATCCCGCGAAGCCCGCAGGGGGAAGCAGGATGGTGCCCAGGCCGGACTCGAACCAGCACGCCTCTCGGCAATAGATTTTGAGTCGCACAAGCCTTATCTAAGGAATTGATTCTACTATATACTTTTCCGGACGCAGCCCGGCTGTGTAAGAAACTGTGTAAGCCGTTCAGGGTCCGGACCGCTCTGCAGGCGGCGACTCATTGGTCTTCCTCGCGACCATATTCATGGACCCCCTGCTCGGATACGCGCAGCTTCACATGGAAAAGCGTCCTCGCGGCATCCGTCACGCTCACCTCGAACCGATCGCGGTCTTGCTCGTGAATGGTAATCCCAACCACTCGCTCACCCAGGGCCTCGTACTGGGCGTGGATGTCGACCAGCTTGCGCAGCACGGCCCCGAAGATCACGACGCGGTCTGGAGGCAAGTCTGGTCGGCTCTCGGGCCGCTTGCGATAAAATGATCGTCTGTGCATTGAGCGAAGCGATAGGCGGCGCCCAGCCTCCGTGCGGCGCGGGGCGGGGCGTTCGCCGTCAAGCGAGCTTGACCATCTACAGGGCCAGGGCTCGCTGAAGATCAGCGTGTTGGAACGCACTCTCCATTCGGCGGATTTCCGCGGGACGGGCGCCGGCCGCTTCCGCCGCGCGCCGCCAGCCAGCCGTCGCCTCGCCCACGACTTTGACGATGGCTTTAGCCGCTGCGTCGCCGAGACCGAAATACCCGGCGACCGACAGCACCAAGCCGATGTCGCACGTGCCGTCATCGACCTCGATGGTGGTGATGAGGATGCGCGGACGCACGTCGGCCGGCGTGGGATTGAGGTCGTAGGCGGGCGACAGCGTCCAGCCGCCCCGCCCGAGCCATAGGAAGCCGTGATTGCGCAGATGGTCATCGACGTTCGAGATGAGGACGTTGAACGCCATGCGCCGAAAGAGTTCTGCGGCGTCTTCCCTGGCCCGAGCGCCGTGCTGATTGAGGACGTCGGAAAGCTCCGGATAGCTGGCGTGCTCCCCGTCTCGCAGGCCCATCATCGATAGCGCGGACAGGAACGGAATGCGGTGATCCCCGTCCCGGTCGAACCGGCGGGAGAGCAGAACCGCCCGGCCGCTGGCCTCAAGCAGCTCATGATCGGGTGTGCGGATGCCGGCCGCGCGGGCCAGGTCGAACGCGATGGCCTCCCAACGCTCGACGGAGTAGTCGTCCGTCTCCTTGGGGAACTTGGCGATCGACAGCCGGCCGTGCTGATCCATCACCGACGCCTTCGGCCGCGCGCCGCCCAGCGATGAGCCGGGCGCGAAGATAAGCTGCAGATCCTCGTCGGTTTCCTCATCCCGCAGGATGCGTTCGGTCACCCCCAGCAGACGGCCCAGCTCGATCAGGCCCGGGACGCCGGCGGCGATCGGCGCTTGAAAGACCTCTTCGCCGACATTTCGGAAGCGCAGGGCGCCCAGCCGTGCCAGGTCGGCCACGCCCAGCAGATAGTCCGCTTCGCTCAGCGCGCGGACCGGGCGCCGCTCGATTGCCGCACGCCTGCGTTCGGCGCGCTGCATGAGGCGACGGCCCCAGGTGTCGGGCGCGGAATCGCCGATCGAGCCAAAAAAACTCTGCCCGGCGACAGGAACAAACGGGCCAGGGCCGACCGCCAACGCCGGCTCCAGGGAGAAGCGATCGGGATCGGCCAACCAGTCGGCATGATATTCGAAGACGACGGTCTCCCCAGCTCTGCGCGGCGTCCGACGGAGCGTGCCGACGCGCTCCAGCCCGCCGGGGAGGTCGATGTGGACTTCGATGTCCGTCATGTCTTGGAGATCGGTTTGGGCGAACGCCGCCTGACGCGGGTCGGCAGAGCGTCGGCGGCGAGGTGTTGGCCGACCTCGTCCGTGGAAGGGTCGGCGACGTGGCCAAGGTGGTCGAGAAGCCCCAGAGCGTTCAACACCGCGGCATAGATGCCGATGCTGACGCCGTCGTCCCCCGCCTCGATCTTCTGAAGCGTGGGGCGCGTGGTGAAGGCCCGCGCGGCCACGATCTCTGCCGTAAGTCCCCGCCTCTTGCGCGCGTCCCGGAGATCGCCGCCCAGCTTGCGCAGCGTGCGGCCCACCGCCAGGGGTGGATGATGGGGGGTTGGCATGTAAATTTCCTTTTGCGCTATCGAGATTTTGCGCAAAAGGATGTTTACATTATATGGTCGTGCATGGAAAGACTATCAATCGCCGCTCGCCTAGCATGCGTTGCCGCTTACACCTCCTCGCGTGCGTAACCCGTAGAAGGCTCCAGCCTCATCTTGACCTCAAATCGCTGGCGTGAAGGCACGACGATATTCACGGCATAGCGGCAGTCTGGTTGCCGGGTCGGGTCGTTTACGATCCCGAAAACATCTTCGCGCCGCCCGTTGCAGTGCTCATATATGAGGAACAGGTGGTGGAGGAAGCCGCCCCATACGGTGGCGCGTCCATCCTCTTGGACGACGATACCCCTGTTCAACACTGATCGTCTGGTCCTGGCGTCCAGGTGCTCTTGTTGCACTGCGATCTTCACCTTACGACGCGACACACACCGCGCTCCGGCAGACGGTGAGAGACGGGGGTACATATCCGCAAGCTAACCTAAGATCGCGCCCAGATTGTCGAACGATACAAGAACGTTCTATCGTGCACCTTGGCAACAGCTACGACCGCATTTGGCGTAGCCGTATGGCGGGATTGGTCGCATGGACTACCAAACCCTCGAAGTGCTCCGGCGCATGAATCCGGCCTGGCGGCTTCTTACGGCGGCTCGCGCACCGTTGATTGCGAGTTTCCTCCAAGACGCGTTCATCCGCCCCAACATCCGGACCCATCTCCAGTCAGAGCTCGCCTCAAAGCTGGACGATCATCTTTACAAGCTGCGGGCCCAGGCCAGCGACGAGGCCTTTCCAAAATCCGCGAGCGAGTACCTCGACGACTGGGCTTCTGACGAACACGGTTGGCTTCGCAAATATTACGCCGGGGCCGTCGACGAACCCTCCTTCGACATTACACCTGCAACGGAAAAGGCGCTGGAATGGCTGGCGGGATTGCAAGCGCGTCAGTTCGTCGGGACAGCGTCTCGAATGATGACAGTGTTCGACCTGCTCAGGCAACTCGTCGAACGGGCGCAATCCGATCCCGGCGTGCGTATCTCCGAGTTGCAGAAGCGGAAGGCGGAGATCGACCGCGAAATCCGAGACATCCAGAAAGGACGCATGGGGCTTCGGGCCTATTTCCCAACGGCGCAGTCGCTGTTGATGGACGAAGCAACGCTCCTCACCCACCGGCCGCTCTGGGTCCGAGAAGAGCGGCCGTTCGTCGGCGAGCTGCCGCGACTGTCTGAGGCTGAGCGGCGGCTATTCGAGGATTTGAAATTGAACCGATATGGCGACCACGTCCGGCTGGAGCAGGAGCGTATCGCGTACGGCTGCTTGATGACGGCGCTACGAAGCCTGGACCTCTGAGATTCTAAGGCGGCGGCGCTTCTGCGCGATCAACCCACCTAGCTCCATGCTAAGGCGTCCGTCGTGCATGGGTTGGTGCGGGCGGTCGGGGTCGAACCGACACTCCTCTCGGAACCGGATTTTGAATCCGGCGCGTCTGCCAATTCCGCCACGCCCGCATTGATTTCATTCGTCTAATCGGCGTCAGAGATCGCGTCTACACAGGCTTTGCACACAAAGTCTGATCGCGCGGCGGCGGCATTGATTCTATTGAAGAATTTTTCGGAACAGGCGCGGAAAAAAGTCAGGTTTTGAGTCTACCGCGTCTACCATTTCGCCACTGGGGCAGCGGCGCCTCGTCTAGCAACGGTCGGCGGCGCTCACAAGAGTGGGGCGTCGGGGGCGGGGTGTCTGGGACAGGCGCGATTCTTGAGTTTGCGAGCACCCTCAGCTCTCGACGCAGTCGCCGGACAGCCGGATGGCCGCCGCCTCCAGGCGTTTGAGCAGCATCTTCATCACCGCCACCTCGCCCGGCGCCAGTCCCGACAGCAGAGCCGCCTCATAGGCCAGAGCCAGGGGGGCGATCTCGGCGTGCAGGCGCTCGCCCTCGGCGGTGAGGGACAGGTGGTGGGAGCGGCCGTCGGCCTCGTGCGCCACGCGCGCCACCAGGCGGCGGCGGACCAGGCCCTGGGCGGCGCGGCTGACGGTGACCTTGTCCATGGCGGTGCGGGTCACGATGGCGCCGGGGGTCAGGGCTCCGTCCTGGGCCAGCACGGCGATCAGCCGCCACTGGGGAATGGACAGGCCGAAGCGGTCTTCATAGGCCCGGGCGATCAGGCGCGAGACGGCGTTGGAGGCGACCGAGAGGCGGAAGGGCAGGTAGTCGTCCAGGACCAGACGCTCGTCGCGCCGATGGCCGTCCTTGGCCTCGCGCCCAACCCGCTTCGGAAAGGCCGTAATCTCAGCCGCCATGCCCGCACGCCTCCTGGTCATCTGGGCGCCCCGACAACTTGCTGTTCTATGGCGCCAAAGACGGAGTGCCGGTCGGCGCCGCGCATCTCAAGGCGAACCGTGTCGCCGGGCGACAGGAAGGGTGTTTTCGCCTCTCCGTTGAGCAGGGTTTCGACGGTTCGCATTTCGGCGATGCAACAATAGCCAAGCCCGCCCTGGCCGATCGGTTTGCCTGGACCGCCGTCCGCATCTCGATTCGACACCGTGCCGGAGCCGACGATCGTCCCCGCGCCCAGCGACCGGGTCTTCGCGGCGTGGGCGATCAGGGTCCCGAAATCGAACGTCATGTCCACGCCGGCGTCGGGACGGCCGAAGGCGGCGCCGTTCAGCTCCACCAGCACCGCGCCGGAGAGCTTGCCGTCCCGCCAGGCCTCGCCCAGCTCGTCCGGAGTGACGGCGACGGGGGAAAAGGCGCTGGCCGGCTTTGACTGGAAGAAACCGAAGGACTTGGCCAACTCGCCGGGGATCAGGTTGCGCAGGGAAACGTCGTTGACCAGCATCACCAGCCGCACCTGGGCCAGGGCCGCCTCGCGGTCCGAACCCTGGGGCACGTCGCCAGTGACCACCGCCACCTCCGCCTCCAGGTCACAGCCCCAGGCGACGTCGGCCAGGGGAATGGGATCGCGAGGCCCCAGGAAGCCATCGGAGCCGCCCTGGTACATCAACGGATCGGTCCAGAAGCTGGCCGGCATCTCCGCCCCCCGCGCCTGGCGCACCAGGGCGACGTGATTCACATAGGCCGAGCCGTCAGCCCACTGATAGGCGCGCGGCAGCGGGCTGGCCGCCTCGTGCTCATGGAAACGCAGGCGCGGCACGGCGCCCAGCTCGAGGCTCTCGGCCAGACCCTTGAGCAGGGGCTCGCAACGCTCCCAGTCGTCCAGGGCGGCTTGCAGGGTCGGCGCAATGGCCTCCGCCCCGGCGAACCAGGCCAGGTCGCGGGAGACCACCACCAGGCGCCCATCGCGCCCGCCCTTCAGCGAAGCCAGTTTCATAGAGCGCCGTCCTTGGGGATGATCAGGTTGAGCTTGACGCCGTCGTCATAGCGGGACTGGCCGCCGAAGACGTTGACCTCGCACAGGATGTCGCCGCCCGGTTTGGCGACCCACAGGTAGTTACGCTCCACCGTGACGTTTCGCCCGCCGGGGCTGAAACCGTCGAAGCTGTCGCCCCAGGGCATGATGGGCGCCAGCTCGCTCCAGGACAGGCTGGCGGCCCGCTCCAGCTCATCCTCGGCCATGGCGGCCAGGTCGGCGTCGAGGTTGCCGCTCACGCGCTCTTCCAGCTGTCGACATAGGCGGTGTTCTCCACCGCGCACGCCCCCTCGCCCACGTCCAGCGGATCGCGGGTGTCGATCATCACCGCGTATTCGTCGGTGACGGGCTTGGGCTGGACCAGCATGTTCTTCAGCGCCTTGGGATGCGGGCCGTGGGTGAAGCCGCTCGGGTGAAAAGTAAGCATGCCGGCGTCTATGTTGTCCCGGCTGAAGAAATCGCCGGCGTGGTAGAACAGCACCTCGTCATAGTCGTCGTTGTTATGGAAGAACGGCACCTTGAGCGCCCCTGGATCGGTTTCGAAGGGCCGCGGCGCGAAGGTGCAGACCACGAACCGGTCCGAGGCGAACGTCGAGTGGACGCTGGGGGGCAGGTGGTAGCGATGGCTGACCACCGGCCGGATCGACTTCACGTTCAGGCGCACGGGCGCCAGGTCGCCATGCCAGCCCACCGCGTCCAGGGGGTTGTAGGGATAGGTGACGGTGGAGACCGCGCCGCGCTTCTTCACCTCCACGCGGACCTCGCCAGGCGTTTCCTGGTGGGCGCGGAAGGCCTCGTCCATCACCGGGGTGTCGAGCATGGCCGGGTCGAACACCGCGTGGGGGCCGAGCACACCGCGTTCGGGCAGGGTGAAGTGGCTGTTGGTGGCCTCGATGGTCAGGAGGGCGGCATTAGCCTGCGGGCTCAGGCGCCACATGGTGCCGCGCGGCAGGTACAGGTAGTCGCCGGCCTCGAAGGCGATGCGGCCGTAGTCGCAGAACAGGTCTCCCCGCCCCTCGTGCACGAAGAGCAACAGATCGCCGTCGGCGTCGCGGGCCAGGGCCGGCATGGGCGCGGCCAGCTTCCAGAAGCGCATTTCCACATGGGCGTTGCCCAGCACGCGCGGCGCGCTCCAGGGCGAGGGCTCGGCGGCGTTCAGGGCGGCCAGATCGAAGGCGCGGGGGCGCAGCGGCCCCTCGAAGCTGGACCAGCTGGTGGGCGGGCGGCGGTGGTGGAAGAAGGCGGCGGGGCCGAAGAACCCCTCCTTGGACACCTCCCGCTCATAGGTGCCGGCGGGCATGTCGGCGTGGGCCTGGCGCGAGTGCTCGCCCTGCCCGCCCCGGACCGGAATCCAATTGCCCTTGGCCACCCTACGACTCCTTCGCGGGCAGCACGCCGCGGCGGATCTGGTCCAGTTCGATGGACTCGAACAGGGCCTTGAAGTTGCCCTCGCCGAAACCCTCGTTGCCCTTGCGCTGGATCATCTCAAAGAAGATCGGGCCGATCATGTTCTCGGTGAAGATCTGCAGCAGCAGGCCCTGCCCCTCCGTTGGGGCGCCGTCCAGCAGGATGTCGTCGGCGCGCAGGCGCTGCAGGTTCTCGCCGTGGCCCGGCACCCGCGCGTCCAACTGCTCATAGTAGGTCGGCGGGGTGGACTGGAAGACCACGCCCCGGTCCCGCATGGTCTCGACGGTCTGGTAGATGTCGGCCGTGCCCAGCGCGATGTGCTGGATGCCCTCGCCCTTGTAGTCCTTCAGGAACTCCTCGATCTGGGAATGCTCGTCCTGGCTCTCGTTGAGCGGAATGCGGATCTTGCCGTCGGGGCTGGTCATGGCCTTGGAGAACAGGCCCGTCTGCGCGCCCTCGATGTCGAAGTAGCGGATCTGGCGGAAGTTGAAGATGCGTTCGTAGAACTCCGCCCAGTGGCCCATCTGGCCGCGGTGCACATTGTGCGTCAGGTGGTCGATATAGGTCAGGCCGACGCCCGGTACGGTCTTCGGCGCGCCCTCGATGGGCACGAAGTCGACGTCATAGATCGCCTGGGCCCCATAGCGGTCGACCAGATAGAGGTTCGAGCCGCCAATGCCCTCGATGGCGGGGATGTTCAGCTCCATGGGGCCGACGGGGCCCTGCACCGGCTTGGCGCCGCGCTCGACCGCCAGCCTGAAGGCCTTGGCGGCGTCGCGCACGCGGAAGGCCATGGCGTTGGCCGAGGGGCCGTGATGCTGGCGGAAAGCCGCCGGTTGGCCAGACGGCTCCATGTTCAGGATGAAATTGATGTCGCCCTGGGCGAAGCGCAGCACCGCCTTGGACCGATGCTTCGAGACCGCCTGGAAACCCATCTTCTCGAACAGGTCCTTAAGCCGCTCAGGCTCGGGCGAGGTGAATTCGACGAACTCGAACCCATCGGTGCCCAGGGGATTGTCGAACAGGTCCTTGGATGGGGCCCCTGTGGACGTGGTTTGGAGGGGCGCGGCGTGGGTGGCCATGGGAGACTCCTTGAGGTTGGCCGATAGTATCAAATGAAACGATCTTGTGGAAGACAGGTTGCAAGACAAGTGCGGCGACGCCTGCTAGCAGGGCGCCATGCTGCGACGAATGTATGATTGGGTGATGCGCCTGGCGGGCTCGAAGCACGCCGAGGTCTGGCTGGCCGCCCTGGCCTTCGCCGAGGGGGTGTTCTTTCCCATCCCGCCGGATGTGATGCTCATGCCCATGGTCCTGGCGCGCCGCGACCGGGCCTGGCGGTACGCCGCGATCACCGTGGTCGCCTCGGTCCTGGGCGGCTCGGTGGGCTATTGCGTCGGCTATTTCCTCAACCCGGTGGGCCTTTGGATCCTGTCGCTGACCGGCCACGCTGATTCCGCCGCCCAGTTCGAGAAGACCTACCAGCACTGGGGGTTCTTCCTGATCGCCCTGCCGATCCCGTACAAGATCACGGCCATCGCGTCGGGGCTGTTCAAGTTCAAGTACCTGAGCTTCCTCCTGGCCTCCCTGGTCATCCGCGGCCTGCGATTCTTCATGGTCGCCGGCCTGATCTGGCGCTACGGCCCGCCGATCCAGGCCTTCGTCGAAAAGCGCCTGGCCCTGGTGGTCAGCGCCGTCGCCCTGGGTCTGGTCGCCCTGGTCTTCCTGCTGAAGTATATCCACTGAGAAGATTGAGACGCACCGCCGATCGCACGCTATATCGGTTCCGATGTCAGCCCTGTCTCCGATCCTCAATCGCTGGCCCTGGTTTGCCTTCCTTGCCTCGGCGGCGATGCTGGCGATCGCCCACGGCTTCGAAACCTTCGGCCACCTGGCCCCCTGCATGCTGTGCCTCAAGGAGCGCGAGGCCTATTGGATCGCCGGCAGTATCGGCCTGGCGGGGATGGCGGCGGACTTCACGCCGTTCAAGGCGACCGCCGGCCGGCTGATCACCGCCCTGTTGGCGGCCGCCTTCCTCTACAGCCTGGGCTACGCGGTCTATCACGCCGGCGCCGAGCAGCATTATTGGCCGGGTCCCAAGGCCTGCAGCGGCGGGGTCAACTCGGTCAGCGCCGCCGACCTCAGCGCCCTGCTCAAGGGCGCCAAGCTGAAGATCGTCAGCTGCGAGACCATCGTCTGGTCGTTCCTGGGCCTGTCCATGGCCGCCTGGAACGCCGTCATTTCCCTGGTCCTGGTGGTGCTGAGCGCCATGGCCGCCCTGCGCAAGCCCGCCTGATGGACCAGACCCTCCCCCACGAGCGGCCGATCCCGCCCCGCCCCGGCCAGGGCGCGGGCGCCCGGCGCTTGGCCGAGATCCTGCGGGTGGACCACGCCGGGGAACTGGGGGCGGTGCACATCTACCGCGGCCAGCGGGCGGTGATGGACGCCGCCACGGGGCATGAACGGGTCGCCGGCGAGCTGGCGCAGATGGAGGGCCACGAAGCCGTCCACCTGGCCCGCTTCGACGCGATGCTCAATGAGGCCAGGGTGCGCCCCACCCTGATGGCGCCCTTCTGGCGCGCCGCCGGCTTTGCCCTGGGCGCCGGCACGGCCCTACTGGGCGAGAAAGCCGCCCACGCCTGCACCGAGGCCGTGGAAAGCGTCATCGAGGCTCACTACGCCGGCCAGATCGCTGAGCTGGAAGACCGCGACCCGGCCCTGGCCGCCGAGCTGTCGCACTTCCGCGACGAGGAACTGGCCCACCGCGACCATGCCGTGGCGCAGGGCGCCCGCGAGGCGCCGGGCTACGGCCTGCTGGCCGCCGTCATCCGCGCCGGCTGCAAGGCCGCCATCAAGATCTCGGAGAAGATCTAACCATTCAGTTAGGGGGAACCATGGATATCGACACCATGCGCCGGAGCGCTGAAGCGCCATCCGACGCCGCCGAGGGCGATCTGGACGGCGTCGCCGCCGACTTGGCCGCCGCTTTCACCGACGACGCCATGTTCGACTGGTTCCTGCGCACGGACGCCAAGCGCGCCGCCGCGCGCCTGCGCTTCTTCAAATTCATCGTCCGCAACATGGCCTTCGGCGTGGGCAAGATCGAGCGGCCCTCCACTGGTGGCGCGGCCGCCATCTGGATGCCCTTCGAGTGGCTGGGGCCTCAGCCGATGAGCGCGGAGCTTCGCGCCGTTCCCACCCTCCTGGCCGCCACCGGCTTCTCGCGCTTCGGCCGCCTGGCCGCCATGCGCGATGACATGGACAAGCACCACCCCATGGAGCGTCGTCACGCCTATCTGTGGTTCCTGGGCGTCGCGCCCGAGGCCCAGGGGCTTGGGGTCGGCTCGCGCCTCCTGAAGGTCGGCACCGACCGTTGCGACGCCGCCGGCCTGCCGGCCTATCTGGAGACCCAGACCGAACGCAACGTCGCCCTCTACCGCCGACACGGCTTCGACGTCATCTCCGAACACAGGTGCCGGCCCGACGCGCCGCTGATGTGGAGCATGTGGCGCGAACCGCAGCCGGTGGAGTAGCCTCCCCCCCTTCATCTACCGCATTCACACAAGTCTGGAAGTCTGCGCGATATCAGAAGGTTGGCGGGGTATCGGCGGTCGCCTCGACAGCCCTTCTCCCCCTGCGGGAGAAGGTGGCCCGCTGTGCTGCCCGGATAGAGAGGTGACACCTTAGCCCGGATAGATGGGTGACACTCGTCAGCCTGGAGGGCTGATCGATGGTGTGGGCCGGGGTGGTGGATCAACGTCTGAGCTTTGTGCTGGCGG
>DASVMY010000040.1:0-11701 GCA_036384135.1 Caulobacteraceae bacterium
GACGCCCGCGCCGCCAGCGCCCAGGGCCTGGCGCCCATGGCGGGCCGCTTGGAGCGCGGCGTGCGGATCGAGGCGCTGGAGGTGGAAGGCGCGCCAAGTACAGAGGGGGGCGGGGCGATCCCGGTGCGCGTCTACCGTCCCGAGGGCCAGAACCCGGCCGCGCCGATCCTGGTCTTCGCCCACTTTGGCGGCGGGGTGATCGGGGACCTGGACACCTGCGAAACCTTCTGCTCGATCCTCAGCGCCACGGTCCGCTGCCCGGTGCTGTCGGTGGGTTACCGCCTGGCGCCGGAGGACCGCTTCCCCGCCGGCCTGGACGACACCCTGGCCGCCTACCGCTGGGCGCGGGACAACGCCGACCGCTTCGGCGCGCCGGTCGGCCGCGCGGCCATCGGCGGCGATTCCATGGGCGGAAACTTCGCCGCGGTGATCTGCCAGGACCTCAAGGCCGCCGGCGAGCCGCAGCCGGATCTGCAGCTGCTGATCTATCCCGCCGTCGACGTGGCCAGCGAGACGGCGTCGATGACCACCTATGCCGACGCCTATCCCCTGTCACGCGCCGCCATGGACTGGTTCATGGGCCACTACATGGGACCGGCCGACTCCCCCGCCGACCCGCGCCTGTCGCCAATCCGCGCCAATGACCTGTCGGGCCTGGCGCCGGCCATCGTCATCACCGCCGGCTTCGACCCCCTGGTCGATCAGGGAGAAATCTACGCGCGGCGGCTGCGGGAGGCTGGCGTTTCCGCGACGTACCGCTGCTACGACCACCTGGCCCACGCTTTCACCGCCTTCACCGGGGTGATCCCGGCCGCCGATGAAGCCTGCCGCGAGATCGCCGCCCTGGTGCGGGACGCCGTCCAAAGGACCTGACCATGCGCGCCCTCGTCGTCGAACGCCTCGAGCCGGATTACGCCGGCTGCGAGCTGAAGGAGATCGACACCCCGGCGCCCGGTCCCGGCGAAGTCCTGGTCCGCGTGCGCGCCGCCGCGGTGAACTTCCCCGACCTGCTGCAGACCCGCGGCGAATACCAGCACAAGCCGGCCCTGCCGTTCATCCCCGGCTTGGAGATCGCCGGCGAGGTGGCGGCCCTGGGCGAAGGGGTGGACCGCTTCAAGGTCGGCGACGCGGTGGTGGGCGGCGCGCGGATCGGCGGGTTTTCCGAGTATGCGGTGACACCGGCGGCGGGGCTGCGGCCCAAGCCGCGGCGCCTCTCCTTCGCCGAGGCCTCGGCCTACGGCGCGGCCTATCTGACCGCCTACGTCTCCCTGGTGCGGCGGGCGCGGGTCGAGCCGGGCGAGTGGGTGCTGGTGCATGGCGCCGCGGGGGGCGTCGGCCTGGCCTGTGTGGACCTGGCCAAGGTGCTGGGCTGCCGCGTGATCGCCGCCTCGGCCTCGGACGCCAAGCTGAGGGTGATTGCCGACGAATACGCCCCCGACGCTCTGGTCAACGTCACCGGCGGCTTCCGCGACCAGATCAAGGCGATCACCGGCGGCCATGGGGCGGACGTGATCTATGACCCTGTCGGCGGCGACGTCTTCGACGAGAGCGTGCGCTGCATCGCCTTCGACGGGCGCCTGCTGGTGGTGGGCTTCACCTCCGGCCGAATCCCGACGGTGTCGGTGAACATGCCCCTGATCAAGGGCTTCTCGGTGATGGGGGTGCGCGCCGGCGAATACGGCCGCCAGTTCCCCGACAAGGGCCGCGAGAACGCCGCCGCGGTGTGGACCCTGGCCAACGAAGGCAAGATCAGACCCCGCGTCGACCGTGAATACGCCCTGGACGACTGGCGCGCCGCGTTCGACTCCCTGGCCGACCGCAAGGTGGTGGGCAAGAGCGTGATCGCGCCTTAAGGCGCTTGCTCCCCCCAAAACGCCTGTCATGTATGGACGGCCCCGCCTCTCGACGCGCCGGCCCCAACGCCCTAACACCCGCCCATGGCCGATCCAGCGATCAACGCCGTCCCGGCGCATCCGCATCAGGGACTGTCGCCCAATGTGCGCGGGGCGCTGTGGATGCTGCTGTCGGCGGTGACGTTCACCGCCATGACCTCGCTGATCAAGCTGCTGGGGGCCGATTATCCGGCCTCGCTGCAGACCTTCTACCGCCAGGCGGCGGGTCTGGTGATCCTGCTGCCGTGGATATTGCGTAATCCGGTGCGGGCCTTCGCCACCACCCGGCCGGCCATCCTGATCTTCCGCGCCGGGGCCGGCACCGTCGGCCTGATCATGCAGTTCTACGCCTTCCAGAAGATGCCCCTGGCGGACGCCAACGCCCTGTCGTTCACCCGCACCCTGTGGCTGGTGCCCCTGGCCGCCTTCATGCTGCGCGAGAAAGTCGGGCCGCAGCGCATCGCCGCCGCCGTGGTCGGATTCGCCGGGGTGCTGCTGATGGTGCGGCCCAGCGGCGCCGGCGGCTTTGGCGCGCCGCAGATCTGCATGCTGGCCTCGTCCCTGCTGTTCGCCTTCACGGTGACGGGCATGAAGGCCCTGACCAAGGACCATCTGCCCTCGACCCTGCTCTACTGGTCGGCGGCGCTCGGCTTCGTCTTCGCCCTGCCGCTGGCCCTGCTGGCCTGGCATTGGCCGACGCCCCGGGATCTGTTCCTGCTCTGCCTGATGGGGGTGATCGCGACGGTGAACCAGGCCTGCTACATCAAGGGCATGCAGGCCGGCGACGCCGCTGCCATGGCGCCGATGGACTACACCCGCCTAGTGTTCTCCGCCGCCGTCGGCTTTTTCGCCTTCAGCGAGGTTCCCAAGCTGACTACCTGGATCGGGGCGGGGATCGTCATCGCCTCGACGCTTTACATTACGTGGCGGGAGCATGTGATCGTGTCGCGGCTTCGCCAACTGTGAGATAATCGGCCCATGGCCGTCGCCGCCCGCATCGACCCGAAGGACTATTTCACCCCGCAGGAATGGGCGCCCCTGGCCGCGCGCTCGTCCTGGCGCGGCCTGTTGCTGGTGGCGCACGCCTGGCTGGTGATCGGGCTGACCTGGGCGGCGGTGATCGCCTCGCCGCGGCTGCTCGGCGTCCTCTGGCCCGTTACCATCATCCCGGCGGCGATGATCATCGGCGGGCGGCAGCTGGGCCTGGCGATCCTGATGCATGACGCCGCCCATGGCTGCCTGCACCCGAACCTGAAGGCCAACGACTGGATCGCCGAGTGGCTCTGCGGCGGCGACGTCGAGCGCTACCGCAAGTACCACCTGCAGCACCACAAGTTCGCCCAGCAGGCGGAAGACCCGGACCTGGTCCTGTCGGCCCCGTTCCCGATCACCCGCCAGTCGCTGGGCCGCAAGGTCGTCCGCGACCTCACCGGCCAGACCTGGTTCAAGCAGCGCTTCGGCCTGCTGCAGGCCAAGCTGAAGGCGCGTAGGCCCGGCGAAGCGGTCCTGCCGATCCTGGGCGGCGAGATCTATCGCCAGCGGCGCTGGCTGATCCAGAACGCGGTGGTCATCGCGGCCACCAGCGCCGTGGGCCTGTGGTGGGCCTGGTTCGCCCTGTGGCTGCTGCCCCGGGCCACCTGGTTCCAGCTGATCACCCGCTTCCGCAACATCGCCGAGCACGCCCTGGTCGCCAAGGACGAGCCCGACCCCCTGCGCCACGCCCGCACCACCCACGCGAACCTGATCGAGCGGGCCCTGATCGCGCCCTACTACGTCAACTACCACTGCGAACATCACATGTTCATGCACATGCCCTGCTGGAGCCTGCCCAAGGCGCACCGGCTGCTGCGGGACAAGGGCGTGCTGGAGCGCATGCGCACGGCGCCGGGGTACTGGACGGTGCTGTCCCAGGCGGCGGGCAAGGCGGCCTAGGATTCCCACCATCGCCGACCTACCGATCCTCCCGATCGCCCGGATCGACACCACCCTGGCGGGCCGCCGCGCCTTCATCCTCGGCAATACGCGCCTGCAGGCGCCGCCGCATGCGCCGGAGCTTGAGCTCTACCTGGCCGATGAGATCACCCCGATCTGGCGCCTCACCGAGGAGGCGCTGGAGGAGATCGGCCTGCCGCCGCCGTTCTGGGCCTTCGCCTGGGCCGGCGGCCAGGCCCTGGCGCGCTATGTCCTCGACCATCCAGGCGTGGTGGCCGGCAAGCGGGTGGTCGACTTCGCCGCCGGCTCCGGGATCGTGGGCATCGCGGCCATGAAAGCCGGCGCGGCGTCGGTGTTGGCGGCCGATATCGACGGCTTCTGCGAGGCGGCGGTCAGCCTCAATACGCAGGCTAATGGCGTCACCGTCGCCTTCACCGACCAGGACCTGCTGGACCAGGCGCCGCCGGCCGCCGACGTCTTCCTGGCCGGCGACATCTGCTACGAAAAACCGATGGCGGAGCGGACCATGGCCTGGCTCGCTGCGGCGCGGGATGCGGGCGCCGCGGTGCTGATCGGCGATCCGGGCCGGACCTATTTTCCCAAGACCGGGCTGAGGTTGCTGGCCGAATACCAGGTGCGGACCACCCGCGAACTGGAGGACTTCGAGGTCAAGCGGACGCGGGTTTGGACCTTCGCGGATTAGGACCGGGCGCCCTATGGTCCCCCGGTTGAATTCAGGAGCGCCCATGCGCAATCGCCGCCTGTTCGAGACCGCGCCCGCCGGCATTGCCGAGGCCGCAGCCCGCACCGAGCTTGACCGGGCCGACCTGCGCGGGGGCGACCGGATCGACGGGGCCAGCTGGGCCTCGCGCTCCACCGCCTGGGGAACCCGGGGCGCCGCGGCCACCGCCCACCCCCGGGCCACCCTGATCGCCATCGACATCCTGCGCGCCGGCGGCTCGGCGGTGGACGCGGCGATCGCGGCCAATGTCGCCCTGGGGTTCCTGGAGCCCATCGCCTGCGGCATCGGCGGCGACGCCTTCGCCCTGTTGTGGGATCCGAGGGTGGGCAAGGTCGTCGGCCTCAACGGTTCGGGCCGCTCGCCGGCGTCGCTCAGCCTCGAGACCCAGCGCCAGCGGGCGCGGGGCGGGCTGATCGCCAGCCACGGCGCCGTCAGCGTCTCGGTTCCGGGCGCGGTGGACGCCTGGCGGGCGCTGCACGAGCGCTACGGCAAGCTGCCCTGGGCCGACCTCTTCGCCCCGACCATCGAGTTGGCCCAGGCCGGCGTCCCGGTCGCCCAGACGGTGGCCTACTACCTGCGCCTCGCCCAACGCATCTTCACCAACCACAACGCCGGCATCGAGGAGACGGCGAACTTCCTGCGCGTCTGGGCGCCCACCGGCCGCACGCCGGCGGAGGGGGAGTTGTTCGCCAACCCGGCCCTGGCGCGCACCCTGCGTCTGATCGCCGAAGGGGGCGCCCGGGCCTTCTATGAAGGCGAGATCGCACACACCATCGGGGCCTATTCCAAACGCATCGGCGGCTGGCTCTCGGCCTCCGACCTGGCGGCGCACCAGAGCGAATGGGTAGAGCCGCGTTCGACCAACTATCGCGGCGTCGACGTCTGGGCGATCCCGCCCAACAGCCAGGGGCTGTCGACCGTGCAGATCCTGAACATCCTGGAAAACTTCGACATGGCCGGGATGGGCTTCCAGACCACCGCCAGCCTGCACCACCAGATCGAGGCCAAGCGCCTGGCCTTCGAGGACCGCGCCCGCTACTTCGCCGATCCCCACTTCGCCGACCTGCCCGTCGACTGGCTGCTCTCCAAGGCCTATGCGGCGCAGCGGGCCAAGCTGATCCGGCCGGACGCCATCCTCAGCCCCGCCTTCGCCGGCGAGGCGCCCAGCCAAGGCGACACCACCTACCTCTGCGCCGCCGATGCGGACGGGATGATGGTCTCCCTGATCCAGTCCAATTTCCGGATGATGGGCTCGGGCCTGGCGCCCGACGGCCTGGGCTTCATGCTGCAGAACCGGGGCGAGCTGTTCCACCTGGCCGACGGCCACCCCAACCTCTATGCGCCTGGCAAGCGGCCCTTCCAGACCATCATCCCCGGCTTCGCCACCGTTGGCGGCCAGCCTTGGCTGGCCTTCGGGGTCATGGGCGGCGACATGCAGCCCCAGGGCCAGGCCCAGATCATCCAGAACCTGGTCGACCATGGCCTGGACATCACCGCCGCGGGCGACGCACCCCGCTGGCGGCACGAGGGCTCCACCGAACCCACCGGCCAGGCGGCCCAGGGCAACGGCCTGGTGCGGCTGGAGAGCGGCGTGCCCGAGGCGGCCCGCGCTGGCCTGGCCGCGCTGGGCTGGACGTTCGGGGCGTCTGACGGTTCACTGGGCGGCTACCAATGCATCCAGCGCTGGCCCGGCCGCTGGGCCGCCGCCACGGAGATGCGTAAGGACGGCATAGCGCTGGCGTATTGAGGAGGGAATCCATGACCCTGGAGGAAATGCGCGACATCGCGCTCAGCTTTCCCGGCGCCGAGGAGGGGAGTTCCTACGGCAAGCCCTCGTTCCTGGTGAACAAGAAGTTCTTCACCCGCCTGCGTAAGGAGGACGCCAGCCTGGTGCTGCTGGACGTTTCCCACGACGAGCGCGAGATGCTGATGGAGGCCGAGCCGGCCACCTTCCACTTCACCGCCCATTACAAGGACTATCCCGCCGTGCTGGCCCGGATGGAGAGCCTGCACCCCGGTTCCTTCCGCGCCTTCCTAGAACGCCGCTGGCGCAAGATCGCGCCGAAGAAGGCGGTCAAGGAGCGGGACGGGCTCTAAGGCCCAAGCCGACGGCTCCCTACGGCCCAGCCATGGGCGCCTCGACGGCGGACCTTGCCGCGGCCGTGAACGCCGCCGGGCGCTCAGGGTCGGCGGAGGCTGGATCGTGCCGGGCGTGCCAGCGCCAGGCGCTGTCGACGATCGCGCCCAGGTCGTGCTCGGCGCGCCAGTCCAGGATGCGGCGGGCCTTGCCGGCGTCGGCGACCAGGGCGGGCGCGTCGCCGTCTCGTCGGGGCGCCACGGCGACCGGAAAGGGCCGGCCGCTGACAGCGCGGACCATGTCGAGCAACTCCTTCACCGTCGTGCCGACGCCGCTGCCCAGGTTGAACGCCGCCGTGGGGCCGCCGCCGCGCAGGTAACGGAGCGCGCGGACGTGGGCGTCGGCTAGGTCCAGGACGTGGACGTAGTCACGCAGGGCGGTTCCGTCGCGGGTGTCGTAGTCGGACCCGAAGATCGAGAACCCCGCCCTTTCCCCCCTGGCCGCGGCGATCGCCAGGGGAATGGCATGGGTCTCCGGGTCATGCGCCTCGCCGATGCGGCTTTCGAAGTCGGCGCCGGCGGCGTTGAAGTAGCGCAGGGAGACCGACCGCAGGCCGAACGCGGCGTCGAAGTCTCTCAAGGTTCGTTCGACCACCAGCTTGGTCTCGCCATAGGGATTGATCGGATGCTGCGGATGCTCCTCGTCGAGGGGCAGCCGCAGGGGGTCGCCGTAGGTGGCGCAGGTGGAGGAGAACACCACATGCCCGATGCCCGCGGCGTTGGCGGCCTCCAGCAGGGTGCAGCTGCCAACGACGTTGTTGTCGTGGAACTTCTCCGGGAACTTCACCGACTCGCCGACTTCGATCAGGGCCGCGAAATGCAGCACCGCCTGGGGCCGGTACCGCGCCAGGATCTCATCGAGACGCCGCCGGTCCCGGATGTCGCCAATCTCCAGGGGTCCCCACCGCGCGAAGTCGGCGTGTCCGTTGCTGAGGTTGTCGTAGACGATAGGGCGATAGCCGGCCTCCGCCAGCCGCAGGCAGGTGTGCGAACCCACGTAGCCCGCGCCCCCCGCTACAAGCACTGGGATCATGGCGCGTCTCCTTCACAGGGTCGGGCGGGCGCCGAACTCCACGATAGAGCCCCAGCGCCGCCTGTCGCCATCGAGCGCTGACTTGGAAGCGGGGCCTATTGCGGCTGGTCGTTATTCATATGGTGAAGCTTCATCAGCCCGGTTTTTCTTCATCCGGCGCCACCGATCGCGGCACGCGGCAAAACAACCTGCGTCCCGACGCCGGGAAATCCCTTGTCCGGCCAAGCGTTGCTTTGGGTTTTGCGCAAGCGTGCGCCACTGATCTTGCGCATCGCACAACCTTCAGGCGCCCCGGCCGCCATGTCCGCTTCGGGAACACCGGCCCTGGCTGAGGGCGGCGGCTGGTCTTCTACTGACCCTCGGGGCAGTGAGTGAGGTGACCATGATGCGTTCCGCCGTCCTATCGTCCGCGGCCCCCCCGATTACGCCGGTCCTGCTCTGTGGTGGCGCCGGCTCACGCCTGTGGCCGCTTTCGCGGCATTCGACGCCCAAGCAGTTCCTCCACCTGGTGGGGGAGCGGAGCATGCTGCAGGAAACCGCGCTGCGGACTGCCGACCTGTCGGCCTTCAACCGGCCCATCCTGGTGGCCGGCGCCGAACACGGCTTCCAGGTCGCCGAACAGCTGCGCCAGATCGGCATGGAACGGGCCACGATCCTGCTAGAGCCGGTCGCCCGCAACACCGCCGCGGCCATCGCCGCCGCGGTCGCCCTGGCGGCGGAAAGGGATCCGGCAGCCCTGATCCTGGTCATGCCGGCCGATCATGTGATCCTGGATGCGCAGCGCTTCGTCCGGGACGTGGTGCAATGCGCGCCCTGGGCGGCGGAGGGTTATTCGGTCCTGTTCGGGGTCGAGCCGACGTCGCCGGCGTCGGGTTACGGCTATATCCGAAGGGGGCTGGAGCGCAGCCAGGCCGCGAGGCTGAGCGACGTGGTGGGCTTCGTGGAGAAGCCGGATACAGAGACCGCGGCCCGCTATGTGGCCGACGGCTATCTGTGGAACAGCGGCATCTTCCTGCTTTCGGCGGCGGGGGTGATGGAGGACCTGCGGCGCTTCGAACCGGCCGTGGCGGCCGCCGCCAAGGGCGCCTTGGCCGCCGGCGACGCCGACGCCCAATTCATCAGGCTTGAGACGGCGCACTTCGGCGCTTCGCCCAACATCTCCATCGACCACGCGGTCATGGAGCGGACCGACCGCGCCTTGGTGGCGGCCGTGGACTGGCGGTGGACCGACGTGGGCGCCTGGTCGACGCTCTGGGACATCGGCGAGAAGGACGACGCCGGCAACGTGCATGTAGGCGGCTGCATCTCCCAGGGCTCGCGCAACTGCTACTTGCGCAGCGAAGGGCCAGCCGTGGCCGTGGTCGGGCTGGAGGACACTGTCGTGGTGGCCATGCCGGACGCCGTCCTGGTCGCTTCCCGCGCCGCGGGCCAGGACGTCAAGGCTGTGCTGGCCTCCCTGGCGCTGACCGGCCACCCCGCCGCCACCGACGCCCGCAAGGTGACGCGGCCCTGGGGTCATTTCGAATCCATCGACCGGGGGGAGCGCTTCCAGGTCAAGCGGATCACCGTCAACCCAGGGCAGAAGCTGTCCCTGCAGAAGCACGCCCACCGCGCGGAACACTGGGTGGTCGTGGACGGAGTCGCCGACGTGCGGGTGGGCGAGGTCGAGCAGAGGCTGAAGGAGAACGAGTCGGTCTATATCCCGATCGGCGCCGTCCACCGTCTCTCGAACCCCGGTCCCGGCCCGCTCCGGCTCATCGAGGTCCAGTCCGGCGACTACCTCGGCGAGGACGACATCGTGCGGCTGGAGGACGTGTATCAGCGGGTCTGAGGCGGGCTTCCAGGTTGCCGGGAGGCCTTTCAGTCCTCCCGGAAGGCGTGGTGCAACTGGTCGGTCAGGGGCCGTGTCACGTAGGACAGCAGGCTGCGCGGCGGCGTCTGGATGAACACCTCCACCGGCATCCCCATGGTCACGTGCGCCGCCGCCAGCCGCGAGGCCTGGGCGGCGGGCAACAGCACCTCGACGGTATAGAAGCTGGCGCCGGTCCGCTCATCGACCTGGGCCTCGGTAGAGACGCGCGCCACCGTTCCCTCCAGCTCGGCGCTCGGCCGGCCCAGGGCGGAGAGCCGGACGACGGCGGCCCGGCCGACGACGACGCGCTGCAGGTCGCTGGGCTGGACGCGGGCGGTGACGCGCGGCAGGGGCGATTCGGGCACCAGGTCCATGATCACCTGACCCGGCGCGACCACGGCGCCGACATTGCGCACCGCCAGGCGCTCCACCACGCCAGGCTCCGGCGCCCGGATGTCCACCTGCTGCAGGGCGGCCACGGCCGCGGTCTTCTTTTCGCGCAGCTCCGCCAGCTGGTTCTGCACGTCGCTCAGCTGCCCGCCGGCCTCGGTGCGGCTGTTCTCGGTCACCTGGATGATCCGCAGATCGATCTCACTGATCTTGCCTCGCGCCGAGGCGGCGGAGGCCTGAAGCTGGGCGACCTGGCCGTGCAGGTCCTCGGCGCCCCGCTCCAGGGCGGTGAGGCGCGAGAGGGGCACCAGATGCTGGTCGTAGAGCTTGCGCACGCCGGTCAGCTCTTGGTCGATGAAGCCGATCTCGCGGGTCTTCGAAGCACTCTCGGCCTCGTACCCTTTGATTTCCTGCGACAGCTGTCCCTTCTGCTGCAGGAGCTGCGCCGCCTCGCCGGTCCTGGCGCCTTGCCGCAGCCGGAAGAGCCGGGTCTCGCCCTGCATCACCGCGCTCACGGCCGGATCGGCGGCGCGTTGGGTGAGTTCGGGGGGAAAGCGGATGGCGCTCAGCCCATCGCGTTCCGACTGCAGGCGCGCCTGCCGCGCGGCCAGCTCGTCGACGGCGTTGGCGGTGATGGTCGCATTGGCGCGGCTGACCGTGGGATCGAGCACCAGGAGGATGTCGCCGGCCTTGACGTGGGCGCCGTTCTGGACCCGCACCTGCGCCACCAGGCCCCCGACCGGGTGTTGGATCCGCTGGACGCCGGAGGCGGCGTCGATCTCGCCGGCCGCGATCACGGCGCCGTTGATGCGCACCAGCGCCGAGGCCCCGCCGACGCCGAACACCAGCAGCAGAAGCAGGGCGCCGGCGCGGCGCAAATCCCGCCTCAGGCCGCCGGCGGGGTCGAAGCCAAGCGCTCCGGCCGAGGCTAAGGTTCCCCTCATCGCAAGGCGCCTCCCGTGCCAGCGCCCAACCCTGCGCCCAACCCCGCGGAGGGCGGCAGGAGCCCTGCCAGGATCTCCTCCTTCGGGCCGAAGGAGACGGCTCGGCCGTCCCGGATCACCAGGATCTTGTTGGTCGCCGAAAGGGCGCTTGGCCGATGGGCGATGACCACCACGACTCCGCCGCGGTTGCGGACCGCCTGGATGGCCTCTGACAGCGCCGCCTCGCCGTCGGCGTCGAGATTGGAGTTGGGCTCGTCGAGGACGATCAGGAACGGGTCGGCGTAGAGCGCCCTGGCCAGGGCGATGCGCTGGCGCTGACCGGCCGAGAGCGCTTGGCCGTCTTCCCCGACCTGGGTCTCATAGCCTTCGGAGAGGCTCATGATCAGCTCATGCACCCCCGCGGCGCGGGCCGCGGCGATGACCCGTTCCGGCGCCGGGGTCTCCTCGAAGCGGGCGATGTTGCGCGCGATGCTGCCGGCGATGAGCTGCACCTCCTGAGGCAGGTAGCCGATGTGCGGCCCCAGGCTGTCCGCCGGCCAGAGCGGCAGGGGCGATGCGTCCAGCCGGACCTGGCCCTTGGTCAGCGGCCAGACGCCGACCAGGGCCCGCGCCAGGGTGGATTTGCCGCCGCCGCTGGGCCCTATGACCCCGAGGGCCTCACCCGCCCTGATGGCGAAGGAGACGTCGCTGAGCGTGGGGATGGCGCGGCCCGGGGGTCCGACGGTCACCGCCTCGACCTCCAGCGAGAGGCTGGGCGCGGGCAAGGCAAGCCGCTCGCCG
>DASVMY010000041.1:0-8408 GCA_036384135.1 Caulobacteraceae bacterium
GGCCTGTTGCAGCCGGCGAGCGCCAGGCTCGCCGCCAGGCCCAGCAGCCCGGCCGCGCGTCCGTTCAAGGTGTCCAGCCGCATCGTTCCCTCCGATCTTGGCGCCCGACGCGGAGACTACGCCCCGCGCGCGTGAACGCCAGCAAACAACCGCAGCAAATGGCGCCCTGGACATAGGGTAAATTTCTCGTAACCTTTCGGGATCGCACCGCTCGACCGGTGCGTTTGAAAAGAGAATGAGCCTTTTGGGAGGCCCGATGCGTCGAAACTCCACCTGGAGCGCTGAAGCCGCGCCTGCAGATTCGGCCAAGGCCGCCAAACCGATCGCCTGCATCCTGTTCGTCACGGCCCTGGGCGTCAGCTTCTGGGCCGGCGTGCTGTGGGTGACGTTGCCGCTGTTGCGATAGGGGCGCTGAAGTCGGGCGAGCCCCCTCAACCCCGCCCGATGCTGGCGTAGGCGAAGCCTTTTTCCCGGACCTCCTCGGGGCGGTAGATGTTGCGCAGGTCGACGATGGCGGGGCGGCGCATCAGGGACTTGACGCGGTCCAGGTCCAGGGCGCGGAACTGGTCCCACTCGGTGACGATCACCATCACGTCGGCCCCAGTGACGGCCTCGTAGGGGCCGGCCTTGAAGTCCACGTCGCGCAGTAGCTGGCGCGCCTCGTGCCCCTCGGGATCGTAGGCCTGCACCGTGGCGCCCAGGGCCTGCAGGGCCGGGATGATGTCCAGGGACGGCGCCTCGCGCATGTCGTCCGTGTTCGGCTTGAAGGTCAGGCCCAGCACCCCCACCGTCTTGCCGGTCAGGTCGCCGCCACCCAGGGCCTGGGCGACGCGGCCGGCCATCGCCTTTTTGCGCGCATCGTTGACCCGCACGGTGGTCTCCACCAGGGCCAGGGGGCTGCCGAAGTCTGCGGCGGTGCGGACCAGGGCGACGGTGTCCTTGGGAAAGCAGGAGCCGCCGTAGCCGGGGCCGGCGTGCAGGAACTTGGCGCCGATGCGCTTGTCCAGGCCGATGCCGCGGGCCACCTGCTGCACGTCGGCGCCGGCCTTTTCGCACAGGTCGGCCATCTCGTTGATGAAGGTGATCTTCAGGGCCAGGAAGGCGTTGGCGGCGTATTTGATCAGTTCGGAGGTGCGCCGGCCGGTGAAGACGATGGGCGTCTCGTTGAGGTTCAGGGGCCGGTAGAGGGCGGCCATCACCGGCCGCGCGCGCTCGTCCTCGATGCCGACCACCACGCGGTCGGGGCGTTTGAAGTCCTCGATCGCCGCGCCCTCGCGCAGGAACTCGGGATTGGAGACCACGGCGAAGTCGGCGTCCGGCCGGGCGCGGCGGATGATGGCGTCGATCTCGTCGCCGGTGCCCACCGGCACCGTGGACTTGGTGACTACCAGGGTGAAGCCGTTCAGCTGACCGGCGATCTCCTCGGCGGCGGCGTGGACGTAGGACAGGTCGGCGTGGCCGTCGCCCCGGCGCGAGGGGGTGCCGACGGCGATGAACACGGCGTCGGCTTCCGCCACGGCCCGCGCGCCGTCGGTGGTGAAGCTCATCCGGCCCTCGGCCACGTTGCGGTCCACCAGGGTCTTGAGGCCCGGCTCGAAGATCGGCATCTCGCCGGCCTTCAGCCGCGCGATCTTGCCCGAGTCCTTGTCGATACAGGTGACCGTGTGGCCGAAGTCGGCGAAGCAGGCGCCGGACACTAGGCCGACGTATCCCGTACCGATCATGGCGACGCGCATGCAGCCTCCTCAAGGCATCTTCAGTGTTCGGAGGCTTATCTGGCGACGCAACGGCACAGTTTTAAGACGCCGCCCCCGGCAGGATGTGGGGCTTAGATTTCCTGGTTGTAGGCGCCGATCTGCGAGCGCTTGGCAAGGCGGGGCTTTACCTCCTTGTGGAAGAGCTCGCGCATGTCGTCGGCCGAACGGGTGCTTTCCACCACCACCACCAACTCGGGTTTGTTGGAGGAGGCGCGGACCAGGACCCAGGAGCCGTCGTCCAGGGCCACGCGCACGCCGTTGACGGTGATCACCTCCGTGATCGCCCGGCCCAGGATCTTACCGCCCGACTTGGCCAGGGCTTCGTACTCGGCCACCACCTCGCCGCAGACGCCGTATTTCACCTCGTCGCCGCAATGGGGACTCATGGTCAGGGAGGTGTAGGCCACCGGTAGGGCGGCGCGCATTTCGCTGAGGCGCTTGCCGGGGTTACGGTCCAGCATCGACAGCACCGCGGCGGCGGCGGTCAGGCCGCAGTCGTAGCCGCGGCCCAGCGGCGCGTTGAAGAAGAAGTGGCCGGACTTCTCAAACCCGGCCAGGGCGCCGATCTCGGCGGTCTTGCGCTTGATATAGCTGTGGCCGGTCTTCCAGTAGACGGTGGAGGCGCCGTTGGCGGCCAGGACCGGGTCGGTGGCGAACAGACCGGTGGACTTCACGTCGACCACGAACTTGGCGTTGGGGTGCAGCGGGGCCAGGTCGCGGGCCAGCATCAGGCCGATCTTGTCGGCGAATATCTCCTCGCCGGTGTCGTCAACCACCCCGCAGCGGTCGCCGTCGCCGTCGAAGCCCAGCGCCAGGTCGGCGCCGCTCTCGCGCACCCGGCGGGCCATGTCGTGCAGCATTTCGACGTCTTCAGGATTGGGGTTGTAGCGGGGGAAGGTCCAATCCAGGTCGCAGTCCATCTCGATCACCTCCGCCCCCATCCGGCGCAGGGCGTCGGGGGCGAAGGCGCCGGCGGTGCCGTTGCCGCAGGCGGCGACGACCTTCAGCGGGCGTTTGAGGCGGCAGCGGGTGGCGACGTCGGCGATGTAACGCTCGGCCATGCCCGCGACGTGGGTCAGGGTTCCCCCCGGGCGCTCGACGCCCGCGCCGCCCAGGACGATGTCCTTGAGCCGGCCGATCTCGTCGGGGCCGAATGTCAGCGGCGGCTGCGCCCCCATCTTCACCCCTGTCCAGCCGTTTTCGTTGTGGCTGGCGGTGACCATGGCCACGCACGGCGCCTCAAGGTCGAACTGGGCGAAATAGGCGGTCGGTGACAGGGCCAGGCCGATATCCAACACCTCGCAGCCGGCGGCCAGCAGCCCCAGCGTCAGGGCCTGTTTCACCGACAGGGAGTAGGAGCGGTAGTCGTGGCCGACCACGATCCGCCGCTGGCCGCGCTCGTGAATATAGGTCCCCAGGCCCAGGCCCAGGGCCTGCAGCCCCAGCAGGCTGATCTCGGTATCGAGCAGCCAGCGGGCGTCGTACTCGCGAAAGCCGGTGGCCTTCACCAGGGGGACGGACTCGTAGGCCAGGGTGTTGGCGGCGACTTCGGATCGGGGGGCAGGCAGCATGGGGCCTCTTTGGCACGGGTCGGGGGGCGGGCTCAAACGGTCGTGTCCGCCTCCGCGTTCAGCGTCGCGCCCCCGGAGCGGCCAGGTCCAGCCCCCGCGGCTGCTCTCCGCGCAATTCGAAGGCGGGCCTGGCAGGCGGCGCCTGAAGCTGAGGCGCCGCTTTGGGGGATGAAGCCATAGGAGGCGGCGCCTTGGCAGGCGGGGCGGCCACGGCCCGGCCGAAGGGCGGCGGCGAGCGGGTCCCCTGCCCCTGGGGCCAGACCAGGGCCAGGGCGATCAGGGCCACGGCGACGAGCGCCAGCAGGGGCAGGGCGATCTGGTCGCGCATGGGCGGACGTGTATAGCGGCTGGGGTGTAGTCCCGCCACAGACGCTTGACGCCTCCGGCCGCAGGCCCTAGCCCGGCGCCATCTCAGCACCGGAGGCCTCATGCCGCGTCTTGTCCTGCTCCGTCACGGCCAGAGCCAGTGGAACCTGGAAAACCGTTTCACGGGCTGGGTGGACGTGGACCTGACCGCCGAGGGCGAGGCCCAGGCCCGGCGAGGCGGCGAGTTGATTAGGGCCGAGGGGCTGGAGTTCGACCGGGCCTACGCTTCGGTCCTCACCCGCGCCATCCGCACCGGCCTGATCGCGCTTAGGGCCGCCGACCAGCTATGGATCCCCATGGACAAGGACTGGCGGCTGAACGAGCGCCATTACGGCGGCCTGACCGGCCTCGACAAGGCGCAGACCGCGGCCAAGCACGGCGAGGCGCAGGTGAAGATCTGGCGGCGGTCCTACGACGTGCCGCCGCCGCCCCTGGCGCCGGGCGGTCCCTATGACTTCACCCGCGACCGCCGCTATGCCGGCGCCGTCCTGCCCGACACCGAGAGCCTGAAGACCACCTTGGACCGGGTGCTGCCCTATTGGACCGGGACCATCGCCCCGAAGCTGGAGGCCGGGGAGACGATCCTCGTGGCGGCGCACGGCAACTCCCTGCGGGCCATCGTCAAGCTGTTGTTCGCGGTGCCGGACGACCGCATCGTTGGGGTGGAGATCCCCACCGGCAACCCCCTGCTGATCGACCTGACCGCCGAACTGAAGCCGGCCGCGGCGCGGTACCTGGACGCCGGTCGGGCCGAGGCGCTGCCGACCGCGGCGTAGGGACGCGGTGGGCGCGCGATGGGGGCGCAGTGAGGGCGCAGTGAGGGCGCAGTGGGCTCGCGATGGGGGCGCGGTGAGACCCTGCTGGGCCCTGCGGCGTATCGCGCCGGGCCCTCGCCGGAAGGGTCTGGAAGTATTGCGTTAATCTGACCACAATACAGTTACCGAGTCTTTCAAACTCGGGGAACCCATGTCCGAAGCCGCCGCTCAGAGCGTGCAACATCGCAAGCTCACGCAGGCTGAGGTGGACGTCATCTGCCTGCGGCACGACCGGCTGTGGTCGTCACGGATGGGCGGGGCGCGGGCGGTCTTCACCTGGAAGGATCTGAGCGGCCTGGACCTGTCCGGGCGCAACCTCTGCGACGCCGATTTCACCGGGGCCCTGCTGGTGGATTGCAAGATGCACGGCGCGCGGCTGGACAACGCCAACCTGTTCGGCGCCGACCTGCAGAACGCCGACCTGACCGAGGCGTCGCTGCGACGCTCGGACCTGCGCGGCGCGTGCCTGCGCGGGGCGAACCTGAGCGGGGCGGATCTGTTCGAAGCCGACCTGCGCGAAGGCGCCATCGCCGCCGCCGACCGCTCGCTGGGCCTTCGGGTGCTGGAGCACACCGACCGCAGCACCCAGGCCCAGGGCGTGATCCTGGCCGGGGCCAATCTGGAGCGCTCGCGCCTGTCGGGGGTCATGGCGGTGAAGGCCGACTTCTCCGACGCCATCCTCAAGGACGCCAAGCTGGTGCGGGCGAACCTGAAGCAGTGCAACATGAACGGCGCCAACCTGGCCGGCGCCGACCTTTCCGGCGCGGACCTGGCTGGGGCCGACATGCGCGACACCATATTGGTGGGCGCCAAGACCTACAGCTGGAACATCAGCAACGCCGACATGACCGGTTCCCTGACCGACAAGACCGTCGGCCAGGACGTCAGCGAACTGCCCTATGACTCGATGCTGCGGGCCCATGCGCGCTGGTGCGAGACCGGCGGGCGCGAGGGGGCGCCCTCGGTGTTCGACAACGCCGACCTGCGCTCGCTGAAGTCTATCACCGGCTTCAACCTCACCGCCCTTTCGGCCAAGGGCGCCACCTTCTACGGCCTCGACATGAGCGGCGTTCAGCTTCAGGGCGCGCGGCTGGAGGGGGCGGATCTGAGGGCCTGCAACCTCCGCCGGGCGGATCTTCGCGGCGCCCGCCTGATCGGCGCCAAGCTCTCCGGATCGGATTTGCGCGACGCCCAGCTGGGGCCGCTGGTGATCGGGCCCAACCGCACCATGTCCAGCGACCTGACCGGCGCCTTCCTCAAGAACGTCGACTTCGCCCGCGCCGACCTGCGCCAGGCGATCCTGATCGGCGCCGACCTTTCGCGGTCCAACTTCACCGGCGCGTTCCTGAAGGGCGTCGAAGTCACAGACGTTATCCGCGAGGGTGTGCGAGGGCTGGACGGCGTCTTCTGACGCTTAACCTTAACGGTTTCGTCGGTTTTGGCGTGGTACGTGCGAAAATCATCGTTACGCCAAACCGACAGCCCAAACCATGAACCCCGCCCAAGCCTTCTCCGGTCGCCGCCGCCTCGCGCAGGGTGAGCTGGACATCATGATCGAGGCGCACGAGCGGTATGCGGCGGGCCGTCCGGGGGGCAAGCGGCTGTCCCTGTGCTTCGTGGACATGTCCGGCCTGAACCTGTCGGGGCGCAATCTCTGCGACGCTGACTTCACCGGCTCCACCTTCGACGGCGCCCGGATGCTGGGGGTCAAGCTGGAGCGCGCCACCCTGTTCGGCTGCGACCTGCGCAAGGCGGATTTGCGCAAGGCGCTGATGACGCGCGCGGACCTGCGCGGCGCTTGTCTGAAGGGCGCGAACCTGACCAACGCCAATCTCAAGCAAGCCGACTTCCGGGTCGGCCAGATCTCGGCGCCCCATCCGTCCAAGGGGCTGAACTCCATGCGGCACGAGAACCGCAGCGGCGAGATGGACCACGCCATCCTGGCTGGCGCCAGCCTGGACGGGGCGCATATGGGCGAGGCCTCCGCCTACGCCACCGACTTCTCTGACTGTTCCCTGCGCGGCGCGGTGATGACCAGCGCCAATTTCAAGGACGCCAACCTCACCGGCGCCATCCTGGAGGGGGCCGACGTGGGCGGCGCGAACCTGGAAGGGGCCAACCTGGAGGGGGCGGTGCTCACCGGCGTCGACATGGGCCGGGCCCGCACCTCCGGCGCCAATCTGCACGGCTGTCTGATCCACCCCAGCCACGCGGCGCTGATGCGCGCGCCGCTGATGGCCCAGATCGCCAAGGCGCACCACGCCTGGGTCGCCACCGGCGGCAAGACCGGTGGCGCCGGCAAGCTGGACGGCGAGGACCTAAGGGCCCTGGGCGACGCGCTCAAGGGCATGCGCCTGACCGCGCTGAGCGCCAAGGGGGCGTGCATGGTGGGCATGGACCTGACCGGGGCGCACCTGCAGGGCGCCAATCTTGAGGACGCCGACCTGCGCGGCGCGGTGCTCAAGGGCGCCGACCTTCGCGGGGCCAAGCTGGCCCGCGCCAACCTGACCAAAGCCGACCTTCGCGGGGCCCAGGTCAGCGCCTTGCCCCTGGGACCGACCCGCTCGACGCCCGCGTCCCTAGCCGGCTGCCGCCTGCGCTACGCCCAGGCCCAGGCCGCAGACATGTGCGACGCCATCCTGGACGACACCGACCTCAACGGCGCCGACTTCACTGGCGCGCTGCTGATCGGCGCCAGCCTCAAGGGGGCCGACCTGTCGTCGGTCACCGGGCTGGACCTGGGCGTGGATATCTAGCGGCAACCGCACCGGTCCACGAAAAAGGGCGACGCCCGCCGGCGCCGCCCTCGCATTTTTCCGAAACGAATGAACCGCTTAGGCGGCTTTCTCGCCCTCGATGAGGACGTCCTTCGGCTGGGGCGCGCCGATCTCGATGCGGCGGGGCTTTAGCGCTTCGGGTAGTTCGCGCTTGAGGCTGATCGACAGCAGGCCGTCGGCCAGCTGGGCGTCGGTCACCACTACATAGTCGGCCAGCTGGAAGCGGCGCTCGAAATTGCGCTCGGCCAGGCCGCGGTGCAGGTAGCGCTTGGCCTCGTCGTTGGCGACCTTGCGGCCCTGAACGGTCAGGAGGTTTTCCTTGATCTCGATGTTCAGGTCTTCGGGCTTGAAGCCGGCCACCGCGATCTCGATGCGGTAGGCGTTCTCGGCGGTGCGCTCGATGTTGTAGGGAGGATAGCCGGTGGCCGTCTCGGTGGTCGCGG
Source organism: Caulobacteraceae bacterium (assembly GCA_036384135.1). GTDB lineage: Bacteria > Pseudomonadota > Alphaproteobacteria > Caulobacterales > Caulobacteraceae > Acaudatibacter. Next base: position 7,730 of record DASVMY010000041.1, read on the forward strand.
CGTCGAGCAGGTCGGCCAGGCGGTCGAAGCCGACGACGGAGCGGTAGAGCGGCGAGAAGTCGATGGTTCGCATGGGTAGATCCTTCTTAAGCAAGCAAGGTTTGCGCGGACCGTCCACGAGCCTGAAGCGGCCTCGTGTGTGGTCCGGAAGGCCCGGAAATCCAGCGCCTTCGTCAAATTAGGTAGGCTGGTCGTTTCCCGGTTCAAGGGGCTGCGACAGGAGGCTGCGACACCCCTTTTCAGCCCTCGGTCTGAACACTGTTTACTTGCGCGCGGCCCATGGTCGGGTTACGGGCGGAACTGGAATTCAAATCCAACCCAACCCCCTAGGGAGACCTTCGTCCATGGCCACGCTTCAAGAGCTCACCGACCGCATGAAGACGGCCGTGGGTGATGACTCCGGTCTCGGCAAGAGCCTGAAATTCAATCTGAAGGGCGACGGTGTCGTCCACATCGACGGTGCGGAAGTTTCCAACGAAGACAAGCCCGCCGACCTGACCATGACCATCGCGCTCGACGACCTGGTCGCCATGGGCGAGGGCAAGCTGGACCCGATGACCGCGGTGATGAGCGGCCGTCTGCAGCTTTCTGACATGGGCGTGGCCATGGGCCTGCAGGGCAAGATGCAGACGCTCTTCAACAAGATGCGCTAGTGACCGGGCGCGCGCCGCTCGTCGCC
>DASVMY010000042.1:0-11059 GCA_036384135.1 Caulobacteraceae bacterium
GGCCGGCTTCATGGCCGGTCCCGGCGCCTTCGCCCTGGTGGTGGAGGGCGAAGAGTCCCTCAGCGGCTTCATCCTCTGCCGCGCCATCGCCGGCGAGGCGGAGGTGCTGACCCTGGCCGTTGCTCCTGCGCAGCAGCGCCGCGGCGTCGCCCGCGCCCTGCTGGGGGCCGCCATGGACGCCGCGACCGCCGCCTCGGCCGAGGCCATGTTCCTGGAGGTTGCCGCCGACAACGCCGCCGCCATCGGCCTCTATGGAGGCGCGGGCTTCGAGCACGTCGGCGTGCGGCGCGGCTACTACACGGAGGGCGGGGCGGCCAGGGACGCCCTGGTCATGCGGCGCAGCCTTAACAGCTGACCCCCCAAGCCTTATGCTGTGCGCCGAACACCAGATTCTGGAGCGCGGCCTTGGACCGACTTGAGACGCTCTGCATCGAGAAGGGTATGCGCATGACCGAGCAGCGCCGCGTGATCGCGCGCGTGCTGTCCGCCGCGCACGACCATCCGGATGTGGAAGAGCTGCACCGCCGCGCCCACGCCGTGGACCGGCACATCTCAATCGCCACCGTGTACCGCACCGTGCGCCTGTTCGAGGAAGCCGGCATCCTGACCCGGCACGACTTCCGCGACGGCCGCGCCCGCTACGAGGAAGCCAGCGACAACCACCACGACCACCTGATCGACATGAAGTCGGGCAAGGTGATCGAGTTCGTGGACGACGACATCGAGGCTCTGCAGCAGGCCATCGCCAAGCGTCTGGGCTATCGCCTGGTGGACCACCGCCTGGAACTCTACGGCATCCCCGCCGAAGAGACGAAGTAGGCGCCGCTGAGCCGTCCCGGTTGCGTCAAACCCGCCCGCCGCTCATAAACCCGGCCATGACAAGGACCGCGCCCGCAAAGCGCCTCTATATCAAGACCTACGGCTGTCAGATGAACGTCTACGACAGCGAGCGCATGGCCGATGTCCTGCGCCCCCTGGGCTATGGCATGACCGACGCCCCCGAGGGCGCCGACCTGGTGGTGCTCAACACCTGCCACATCCGCGAACACGCCACCGAGAAGGTCTATTCGGAGCTGGGCCGCCTCAAGGGCATGAAGACCCGCCGCGCCGAAGCCGGCGGCGAGATGGTCATCGCCGTGGCCGGGTGCGTGGCCCAGGCCGAGGGCAAGGAGATCATGCACCGCCAGCCGGCCGTGGACCTGGTGGTCGGGCCCCAGGCCTATCACCAGCTGCCCGAACTGATCGCCCGCGCCCACCGCAAGTCCGGCGAGCGCCTGGCCGCCGACTTCGCCGCCGACGAGAAGTTCGACGCCCTGCCCATCGAGCGGGCCACCACCGGCTACACCGCCTTCCTCACCGTGCAGGAGGGCTGCGACAAGTTCTGCACCTTCTGCGTGGTGCCCTACACCCGTGGCGCCGAGTATTCGCGCCCGATGCGGGCGATCGAGGACGAGGCCCGCCGCCTGGCCGACCAGGGCGTGCGCGAGGTCACCCTGCTGGGCCAGAACGTCAACGCCTATGACGGCGGCGATGGGGGCGGCCTGGCCGCCCTCGCCCGTCGCCTGGCCAAGATCCCCGGCCTGGACCGCATCCGCTACACCACCAGCCACCCTGCCGACATGGACGAGGCCCTGATCGCCGCCCACGGCGAGGTGGAGGCCCTGATGCCCTATCTGCACCTGCCGGTGCAGTCGGGGTCCGACCGCATTCTGAAGGCCATGAACCGGGCCCACACCGCCGACAGCTACCTGCGCCTGATCGAGCGCATCCGCGCCGCGCGGCCGGACATCGCCATCTCCGGCGACTTTATCGTCGGCTTCCCCGGCGAGCGGGAGAGCGACTTTGAGGCCACCTTGGCCCTGGTGCGCGCGGTCGGCCACGCCAGCGCCTTCTCGTTCAAATATTCCCGCCGCCCCGGCACCCCGGCCTCGGCCATGCCCGGCCAGGTGGACGAGGCGGTGAAGGAAGACCGCCTGGCCCGCCTGCTGGCGGTGCTGGACGCCCAGCAGACCACCTTCAACCAAGCCCAGGTCGGCCGCGGCCTGCCAGTGCTGTTCGAGCGCCCCGGCCGCCGGCCCGGCCAGGTGGTGGGCCGCAGCCCCTATCTGCAGCCCGTGCACATGGAAGGCCCGCAAAGCCTGATCGGCCAGATCGTCCCCGTTCGGATCCAGACCGCCCACCGCGGCAGCCTGGCCGCGGAGCCCATGCCGATATCTGTACTGGAGGCCGTTTGAGTCGAGGTCCTTCCGAATTCACCACCCTGCCAGACGCCGCGGTGCGCGCCATCTCCGGCCCGGGCGGGCGTCACGCCGCCTTGATCGAGGACGCCTTCCACGTCCTGATCGAAACCCCCGGCGGCGGCGTCTCCGTGAACGGCGACACCAGAGCCAAACGCCTCGCCCGCCAGGCCATCGAAGCCCTGGCGGCGCGAGTGGCCGCGGGGCTGGAGATCAGCACCGCCGACGTGCGCGTGGCCATCGACCAGGCGCAGACCGGCGGACCGGCCGCCTCCACCGTCGGCTCCGGCCGCCGCGGCCCCATCGCCGCCAAGACCGCCGCCCAGGCCAGCTATCTGGAGGCGCTGAACACCTACGAACTGGTCTTTGGCCTGGGTCCCGCCGGCACCGGCAAGACCTTCCTGGCTGTCGCCCACGGCGCGGGCCTGCTGCGCACCGGGGCGGTGGACCGGCTGATCGTCACCCGTCCGGCGGTGGAGGCCGGCGAACGGCTGGGCTTCCTGCCCGGCGACCTCACCGAAAAGGTCGACCCCTACCTGGCCCCGGTCTGGGAGGCGCTGACCGACATCCTGGGCGCCGACGCCCTGCGCAAGCGGCGCGAGCGGGGCGAGATCGAGGTGGCGCCCATCGCCTTCATGCGCGGCCGCACCCTTTCCCACGCCTTCATCATCGTCGACGAGGCCCAGAACACCTCGCGCCTGCAGATGAAGATGGTCCTGACCCGGATCGGCGAGGGTTCGCGCATGGCGGTGACCGGCGATCCCAGCCAGGTGGACCTGGTCAATCCCAACGACTCCGGCCTGGCCCACGCGGTGTCGATCCTGGAGGGCGTCGAGGGGGTGGCCATGCGCCGCTTCACCGCCTCCGACATCGTCCGCCACCCCCTGGTGGGTCGCATCGTCAAGGCCTACGACGCCGACACCCAGACGCGGCGGCCATGAGCTTTCCATATGCTCGCCGCCGCTGACGCCACCTCAATCATCCTTCTCCCCTTGCGGGAGAAGGTGGCCCGCGCAGCGGGTCGGATGAGGGGTCGGGAAACGTTTGAGATTATCGTCTGGCAGGCAAATCCCCGCGGGTCCGTCGACCCCTCATCCGCCTGCTTCGCAGCCACCTTCTCCCGCAAGGGGAGAAGGGCCGTGGAGTCGGCTCCGAGGGTTGTCCAGGGTTCGGCGCCGTGATCGATGTCGAGATCGAAGACGATGGCTGGACGGCGGTGATCGCCGGCGCCGTCGCCCTCGCCGAACAAGCCGCCGAAACCGCCCTCTCCGGCGCGGGCCATGCCGGAAACGTCGTCGTCCTGCTCACGAACGACGAGGCGGTGCGCGACCTTAACGCCCGCTTCCGGGGCAAGGACGCAGCCACCAATGTGCTGTCCTTTCCAGCCCCGGCCAATCCCGAGGATCACCTGGGCGACATCGCCCTGGCGCTGGGCGTCATGGTCCAGGAAGCCGCGCAACAGGGCAAACCGCTGGCGCATCACCTGCAGCATCTGGTGATCCATGGCGTCCTGCATCTGATCGGTTATGATCACGAAACCGACGGGGACGCGGAACGGATGGAATCGCTGGAACGCCAGCTTCTGGCCGGTCTCGGTGTTCCCGATCCCTACCAGGCCGACGCCCAAGCGCGTGACGAAGGAGACCATGTCCAGCCCCGCTAGTTCCGATGGCGCGCCGGCGTCGGCCGACGAACCCGACAAGCAGGGGCCACTTGACGCCATATTGGCGAGCGTGGGCCTGCGCCGAAAAGGCCGCGACGAGGTCCGCCCGCCCGAACCCGTCAGCGCCCACACCCAGGCCGGCTCCGACTTGGTCGACCAGGCCGAGGCCTTCCAGACCCTGCGCGTCGGCGACGTCATGACCCCGCGCGCCGACGTCACCGCCGTGGAGATTTCCCAGTCCTTCGACGAGGTGGTGGCCGCCTTCGCCGAGACCGAGCATTCGCGCCTGCCGGTCTACCGCGAGACCCTGGATGACCCGGTGGGGGTGGTGCACCTGAAGGACATCTTCAAGCTGATGGCCGACGGCGCCTCGCGCCCGCCGCCCACCGACCCGGTGATCCACCGCGTCCGCCGCGAGACCCTGTACGTGCCCCCCTCCATGCGCGCCGCCGACCTGCTGGTGCGCATGCAGGCCAGCCGCATCCACCTGGCCATGGTCATCGACGAGTTCGGCGGCGTCGACGGGCTGGTGACCATGGAAGACCTGATCGAGGCGGTGGTCGGGGAGATCGACGACGAGCACGACGAGGCCGTGGCGGTGCAGATCGTCGCCCGCGCCGGCGGCATCTTCGAGGTCGACGCCCGCGCCGCCCTGGAGGAGGTCGAGGCCGCCGTCGGCCGCGAGCTGGGCGCCGGAGACCTGGAGGACGAGGACATCGACACCGTCGCCGGCCTGGTCACCGCCTTGGCCGGCCGTGTGCCCCAGCGCGGCGAGGTCATCACCCACCCCGCCGGCCTGGAGTTCGAGATCGTCGACGCCGATCCGCGCCGGGTCAAGCGCCTGCGCATCCGCCCCCCGACCCCCGAGCCGGACCCCAATCCGGCCGCGGACGTCTGAGCCGCTCCATGACGCGGGTCCACCGCTGGCTGGCGCTGGGCCTTTGCGCGGTCGCGGGACTGGGCGCCGCCCTGGCGCACCCGCCCTGGGGCCTGCTGCCCGGCCTTCTGGGCTACGCGCTGCTGCTCTGGCTGCTCGACACCGCGGGCCCCGTCTGGCCCCTGCGCTCGGCCTTCCTGCGCGGCTGGCTGGCGGGCGCGGCCTATTTCGCGGTCAGCCTGTGGTGGGTGGCCGAGGCCTTCATGGTCGATCCCGCCCAGGCCTGGATGGCGCCGTTCGCGGTGATCCTGCTGGCGTCGGGGCTGGGCCTGTTCTGGGGCGCCGCCGCCGTGACCTACCGCGCCCTGGCCGCCAAGGGGGCGCGCCGCCTGCTCCTGTTCGCCGGGGTGTTCGCGGTGTTCGAGTGGCTGCGCGGCCATGTCCTCACCGGCCTGCCCTGGGACCTGCCGGGAGAGACCTGGAAGGCCGGCTCGGCCCCTTCCCAGGCCGCTTCGGTCTTCGGCGCCTATGGCCTGACCTGGATCACCCTGGCCGCCTGCGCCGCCCCCGCCGTGATCCGCGAAGGCTGGAAAGGCCGCTTGGCCACAGGTCTCGGCGTCGCCGCCATCGCCGGCCTCTACCTGTTCGGCATGATCCGCCTGAGCCAGGCGCCGTCCACGGACCCCAAGGCGCCGACCCTCCGCATTGTCCAGGCCGACGTCAAACAGGCCGACAAGTACGACGAGCGCGCCTTCGCCAGCATCGTACAGCGCTACACCGCCCTCACCCGCTCCCCCTCGGCCAGCCCCCCGCAGATCGTCATCTGGCCCGAGGGCGCCATTCCCGCCGACCTGGACGACTACCTGGGTCCCGGCGCCTGGACCGCCGACGCCATCCGGGACGTGCTGACCCCCGGCCAGACCCTGATCGTCGGCGGCTACCGCACCGTGCGAAGCGCCGACGCCAACCGTCCGGAGATCTATTTCAACAGCCTCTACGCCGTCCGCCGCACACCGGATGGCTTCGCCGCCATCGGCCGCTACGACAAATACCGCCTGGTCCCCTTCGGTGAGTTCATGCCGATGGACAAGCTGGCCGCCAGCGTTGGTTTCAAGCAGTTGGTGCGGGTCGGCGACGGCTTCACCCCAGGGCCCCGGCCGCACCCCATCGTCCCGCCGGGCGTGCCCCCCATGCAGCCGCTGATCTGCTACGAGAGCCTGTTCCCCGGCTTCACGCGGGAGGGACAGGCCGCCGCCGGGGTGCGGGCCGCCTGGATCGTAAACCTCTCCAACGACGCCTGGTTCGGAACCACCAGCGGCCCCTGGCAGCACCTCAACATCGCCAGCTACCGCGCCATCGAGGAGGGCCTGCCCATGGTGCGGGCCACCCCCACCGGGGTCTCCGCCATCATCGACGCTTTTGGCCGAATTGCGCCCGGCCAAGCGCTGGGCCAGGGCGCCTATGGTGTCATTGACGGCAAATTGCCGCCGGCCCTGTCACCGACGGTCTTCAACCGTATAGGCGACCTACCGTTACTCATTTTGGTTATATTTTCATTCGCCGGAGCCGGCGCGCCAGGACGCGCGACCTTGCGCCGCACATGATTGAGACAAGTATTCACTAGCGGGAAACTTGAATTTCGCTATCACGGATACATGACTGAAACGCCTGAAGAGCGCTCACCGAACCCCGTCGACCTGCACGTCGGCGCGCGGGTTCGCATGCGCCGGCGCCTTCGCGGCGTGAGCCAGGAAAAGCTGGCCGACTCCCTCGGCCTCACCTTCCAGCAGGTCCAGAAGTACGAGCGCGGGGCCAACCGGATCAGCGCCTCCAAGCTCTACGAGATCGCTGCGTCCCTGCAGACGCCGGTAGGCTACTTCTTCGAGGGCCTGGCCGATCCCTCCACCGCCGTCGACGGCGGCTCCGGCGGCTCCGAGCAGCTGGTCCACGACTTCCTGATGACCACCGAGGGACTGGAACTGGCCTCCCTCTTCCCACGCCTGAAGCGCGGCCGCCTGCGCCGCCGCCTCCTCGACCTCCTGCGCGCCATCGTCGAGGACGACAGCGGCGAGGAAATCGAAGAGTAGGTTCGCCATCGCGCCGTTCCGCGCCAGAGCACGATGAGTTTTGTCGGAACCGACAAAACTCTGACTCGTGCTCGCAAACCAAAGAACCGAGCCTGTCCTGTTTTGATGATTTCATCAAAACAGGACAGGCTCTAGAAGGCGGCGATGACCGACGACCTTCGTCCCCTGCGCACCTTCGGCCGTATCAAGGCCAGGCCGATCAAGCCCCGCCAGGCGGCGCTGATGGACAGCCTGCTGCCCTCCATCGCCCTGCCCAGCACGCCCTTCGACCCTATAGACCTGATGCCGGACGCCCGGCAGGTGTGGCTGGAGATCGGCTTTGGCGGCGGCGAGCACCTGGCGGCGCAGGCGCAGCGGGCGCCGGACAGCCTGTTCCTGGGCGCCGAGCCCTTTCTCAACGGCATCGCCAGCGCCCTTCGCCACATCGACGAGCGGGGCCTGAAGAACGTGCGGCTGCTGAACGGCGACGCCCGCGCCCTGATGGCCGCCCTGCCGGACGCCAGCCTGGACCGGATCATCATCCTGTTCCCCGACCCCTGGCCCAAGGCGCGGCACCACAAGCGCCGCCTGGTGCAGCCGGACTTCGTCGCCGAGGCCGTACGGTTGCTCAAACCCGGCGGGCGGCTGCGCTTCGCCACCGACTGGGCCGACTACGCCGACTGGGCCCTGCAGCGCCTGCGGGCTGACCCCCACTTGCGTTGGTTGGCGGAGGCCGCCGACGACTGGCGCCGCCGCCCCGCCGACCACGTCACCACCCGCTACGAGGAAAAGCGCCTGGGCGACTGCGACCCGGTGTGGCTGGAGTTCGAGCGCGTGAGGGATTGAGCTGATGACAAGCCGGGGGGTGGGGCGCCAAGCTTACCGCCGACCTTGAGGAGGCCCAGCCGTGTTCCAGACCTCCAGACGCGCCCTACTCGCCGGCGCCGGTGCGCTCGCCGCCTCAGCCGCGGCGGCCCAAACCCCGGCCCAGGCTCCGGCTCCACCGCCGGCAGCGACGCCTACGCCTCTGCCCCGCGTGACCCTGGAAACCGCCCAGGGGGCCATCGTCCTCGAGCTCGCCGCCGACAAGGCCCCGATCACGGCCGCCAACTTCCTGCGCTATGTGGACGCCCACCGCTTCGACGGGGCCAGCTTCTACCGCGCCATGAAGCTCCTGCCCCAGCCGCTCACCGGCCTGGTCCAGGGCGGGGCCAAGAACGATCCCGCCAAGACCTTCCCGCCCATCGCCCACGAGAGCACCCAACAGACTGGCCTGACCAACAAGGAAGGCGCCGTCTCCATGGCCCGGTACGCCCCAGGGACAGCGGCCTCGGAGTTCTTCATCTGCGTCGGCGACCTCTCCTCCCTGGACGCCGACCCCAAGCAGAGCGGCGACAACCTGGGCTTCGCCGTCTTCGCCCATGTGGTCTCAGGCATGGATGTGGTGAAGAAAATCCTCCTCGCCCCCGTCTCCGCAACCAAGGGCGAGGATTCCGGCATGAAGAGCCAGATGCTGGACCCCGAGGTCACCATCGTCAGCGCCAGGCGCGCGTAGGGAGCCCTCCGCGCATGGACACCGCCGTGACCCTCCGCCTCGCCAACGAGGCGGACGCCGAGGCCATCGGCGCGCTGACCCGCGAGGCCTACGCCAAATGGGTGGCGCTGATCGGCCGCGAGCCGTTGCCGATGACCGTCGACTATGCGCAAGCGGTCACGGAACATCGCTTCGACCTGTTGTTCGTCGGTCCCGCCCTGGCAGCCCTGATCGAAACGGTCCCCCAGGACGACTACCTGCTGATCGTGAACGTCGCCGTCCGTCCGGACTTTCAGGGCCGCGGCCTTGGGGTCCGGCTGTTGAAACTGGCGGACGACCTGGCCGCGTCTTCAGGCCTGAAGGGCACGCGCCTCTACACCAACCAGCGCTTCACGGTGAACATCGACCTCTACATGGCCCTCGGCTACGAGGTGGACCGCGAAGAGGCGCGGAACGGCGGCGTCACGGTTCATATGTCGAAGGCGGGGCCCTAGGGAGCAGGGCTTGGGTGGACGATGATGGGCCGGATGAGCACCCTCGATCCATCCCGCACACCCCCGATCCCGCTCATCCCGCCGCAGGTCGGGACCCAGGGCGGCGGTTCGGCTCACCAGAAAACGATCGGGTCCTGGTGGCGGAGAGGCCAATCTGGGTCCCGGCTTTCGTCGGGATGAGCGGGGAAATTTGGGTGAAATCAAAGCCCTGGAGCGTAAGCACCCCTACCCCGCCGACCGCTTCACCCGGTCCACCTCGATCAGCTGCGCCTCCAGCACCGCCAGGGCGTTGGATTCTTCGCGGGTGAGGTTGCTGCGGTCCATGTGATCCAGGACCACCTTCATGGCGTCGCCCATGCGGCCCAGCTGGCGGCCGTAGCTGCCGACCTTGTCGAGCATGCGCCGCTCCAGGTCCGGATCGCCGGATTGGCCGAGGTCGATGTTGATCAGGCCGAACTGGCCGCCGGAAAAGGCCCAGGTCCAGGGATTGATGGTCTGGGACAGCTGCTTGGGCGCAAGCGAGACTTGAAAGGCGGGCATGGCGGCCTCCATCGGGAAGGCAAGCCTGCAACGACATCGATGACACCCTGAAGTCTAAACCGCCGATATCGCTCGCAAACCTCGACGTTTGCCGCATCCTCGGTCAAAAGGGCGCGATGAAGTTCCTGGACCAGTGCAAGATCTACATCCGCTCGGGGGATGGCGGCGGGGGCGCCGTGTCGTTCCGGCGTGAGAAGTTCATCGAATACGGCGGGCCGGACGGCGGCGACGGCGGCCGCGGCGGCGACGTCTGGATCGAGGCGGTGGAGGGGCTGAACACCCTGATCGACTACCGCTACCACCAGCATTTCAAGGCTCAGACCGGCACCCACGGCATGGGCCGCAACCGCCATGGAGCCGCTGGCGGCGACGTGGTGATGAAGGTGCCGGTGGGAACCCAGGTGCTGGAAGAAGACAAGGAAACTCTGATCGCCGACCTCACCACGGCCGGCATGCGGGTGCTGCTGGCGGCCGGTGGCAACGGCGGCTGGGGCAACGACCGCTTCAAGGGCCCGGTGAACCAGGCTCCGCGCCACGCCAACCCCGGCCTGCCCGGCGAAGAGAAGTGGATCTGGCTGCGGCTGAAGCTGATCGCCGACGTCGGCCTGGTGGGCCTGCCCAACGCCGGCAAGTCCACCTTCCTGGCCGCGGTCTCCGCCGCCACGCCCAAGATCGCCGACTATCCCTTCACCACCTTGACCCCGAACCTGGGGGTCGTGGACCTGTCCACGTCCGAGAGGTTCGTGCTGGCCGATGTTCCCGGCCTGATCGAGGGGGCGTCGGAGGGCGCGGGGCTGGGCACCCGGTTCCTGGGCCACCTGGAGCGCACCGCCGCCCTGATCCACCTGGTGGACGCCACCCAGGATGACGTGGTCGAGGCCTGGCGCACCATCCGGCACGAGCTGGAAACCTATGCCGAGGGGCTGGAGGATAAGTTCGAGCTGCTGGCCCTGAACAAGGTCGACGCCCTGACCCCAGAGGACCGGGCCGCCAAAGCCGCCGAACTGGAAGCCGCCGCCGGCGTTCGCCCGGCCCTGATCTCCGGCGTCTCCGGCGAGGGGGTGCGCGACCTGCTACGCGCCGCCTTCCAGCAGGTGAAGGCCCGCGACAAGACGCCCGAAGAGAAACAGGCCGAGGAACCTTGGCGGCCATGACCAGCCTGGCCGACGCGCGGCTGATCGTGGTCAAGGTGGGCTCGGCCCTGGTGGTGGACGCCGCCGCCGGCGCCCCCGACCGCGCCTGGCTGGAAGCCTTCGCCATCGACGCGGCGCGGATCCGCGCCCGGGGCCAGAAGCTGCTTGTGGTCTCCTCCGGGGCCGTGGCGCTGGGCCGAAGGCGCCTGGGGCTGCGGCGCAAGGCGTTGACCCTGGCCGAGAAACAGGCCGCCGCCGCCGCCGGCCAGACCCTGCTGATGGCCGCCTGGGACAAGGCCCTGGAGCCGCACGGCCTGGGAACCGCCCAGATCCTGCTCACTCCCGACGACACCGAGGTGCGCCGCCGCTTCCTCAACGCCCGCGCCACCCTGGAGACCCTGCTGGATCTGGGCCTGGTCCCGGTGGTCAATGAGAACGACACTGTCGCCACCCAGGAGCTGCGCTACGGCGACAACGACCGCCTGGCCGCCCGCGTGGCCCAGATGGTGGGGGCC
>DASVMY010000043.1:0-11294 GCA_036384135.1 Caulobacteraceae bacterium
GCGCCGCCCTGCTGAAACGCCGCCCGGATGTCCGCCAGGCCGACCGCCGCGTGGCCGCCGCCACCGCCCGCATCGGCGTCGCCACCGCCGACCTCTATCCGCGCGTCAGCCTCACCGGCCTCTATGGCGGCGCTGGATCGCACCTCAGCGACCTGACCGCCGAGAAGGGCCTGACCTGGGGCGTCGGGCCCACCGTCAGCTGGAGCTTCCCCAACCAGATCGTCCCCCGCGCCCGCATCCGCCAGGCCAAGGCCGGGGAACAGGCGGCCCTGGCCGGCTTCGACTCCGTGGTGCTCCAGGCCCTCAAGGAGACCGAGCAGTCCCTGGCCGTCTACAGCGCCGAACTGGACCGCCGCGACGCCCTGGGTGAGGCCCAGGACAAGGCCCGCCGCGGCTACGAGCTGGCCCATGGCCAGTATCTGGCCGGCGCCGCCACCCAGCTGGACCTGCTGAGCGCCGAACAGGCCCTGGTGTCCTCCGAGTCCGCCGTCGCCGCCTCCGACGCCGCCCTCACCCAGGACCAGATCGCGGTCTTCAAGGCCCTCGGGGGCGGCTGGGGGGCGCCCAGAGCACGATGACTTTTGTCGGAACCGGCAAAAGTCTGAATCGTGCTCGCAAACCGAAGAGTCGAGCCTGTCCCGTTTTGATGATTCCATCAAAACGGGACAGGCTCTAGGCCTTGAGGCCGGCGTTGCACGGCGGGTCCATCGGTCCTTGCAACAATTCTATCTTGGCGTGTGTTTTGGGCCACCGTGCTGCAATGCTCGGAACACACCTTGGCCACTTTGGCTTGTCACCTGTCACAGGTCGCATGGCGCCCGCCGCCGGACGATAGCCAGGGACAGTCGATACGTGGTCTGCGAAAAGCGACGCCGTCTACCCAGAGCCTGTCCCGTTTTGATGGAATCATCAAAACGGGAAAAACAGGCTCGACTCTTCGGTTTGCGAGCACGATTCAGACTTTTGTCGGTTCCGACAAAAGTCACCGTGCTCTAGCGGCCCATCCCTGATGCTAGAAGCTGTCACGGAGCGGTCGTCGAATGCGCCGTTCTGCGATCGACCACCGCCTTGCGGCGGCGACGGACCCCCTGACCCCGCCCCGTGCGAAGGCCGTGACGTCCGCCGTAACGCCCGCAGCGCCCGCCAAGGCCGCGCCTCGCGCAACAAGACGGCCAGGATCGACCCGAGGACCGCCCAGGGATTGCAACCTGTCTTCCGCCGACGCTGCTCCGTAAACTGAACAGGCCCGACTTCATGACCAGTCTCGATGGCAGGATGCGCCGGCCCCCGGCCCTGCCCGCCCTCTCGGCGGCCCCGCCCTGGCTCCTCGCCGCCCTGCTTTCCCTGCCGCTCACGGTCGCGCTGATCAGCCGCCTGTTCACCGGCTATTGGTGGTGGAACGATTTCGACGCCATCGCCTGCGCCGGCGCCCAGGCCCAGCATGGCGCGCCGATCTATGCTGTTGGCGCGGCCTGCGCGAGCCTGCGGCCCGCCGCCTTCGTCTACGCCCCCATGGTGGCCAGGGCCGTCGGCGTCCTGCTGGACCTGGTCGGCCTCACCCAGCTCAAGGCGATCTATGTGGCGATCTATGTCGCCGCGGCCGCGTGGCTCAGCCTAGCCCTGTTCCGCACCCGGGCCATCGAGGTCGCGCCAAGAGACCGCCTGCCGGGCCTGGCCCTGATCACGGGCGGAGTCATCGCCTGCGGCAACATCGCCATCCTCTGCCACGCCCTGGCCCTGGGCGCCCTGTTCGCCTTCCCGCGGCGGCGCCTGCCCTTCATCGCCGCCGTCGCCGTCGCGGCGGCGATCAAGCCGGTCTTCGCCACCTACCTCGTGGTCCTGCTGCTGGACCGCACGCCGCTGAAAACCCGCGCCCTCCAGATCGGCATGGCCGCGGTCCTGGTGGGCGGCGCCATCGCCGCCTCGTTCCTGACCGCCGGGCCGGACGCCGCCGCCTGGAGCGCCGCCCTGCGCCATGTGGTCCTGCAGGGCCGGCCCGGTATCGGCTTCCTGGGCTGGGTCAGCCCCCTTCGCCTGGGCGACACCAACCCCGCGGCGCTGGCCGCCTACGCCGTCTTCGCCGCCCTGATGATCTGGGCCGCGCATCGGTTCACGCGCCTGGCTGACTTCACCCAGGCCCAGACCTGGCTCTACGCCGTCGGCGTCGCCCAGCTGCTGAACCCCCGCCTGATGGGCTACGACCTGCAGATACTGGCCCCCGCCATCGCGCTCGCCATCGGCGCCGACGCCCGGCTGGGCCTTGGCGACCATTTCAAGACCGGTCGCGTCCTGTGGCTGATCTGCCTGGCCGCCTGGGCGCTCGGCTGCCTCTCGCTGGTGCCCATCGCCGCCGGCCTGGCGCCCCCCGCCATAGCCCTGGTCTTCGTGGCCGGCGGCCTGCTGATCCGGCGAAGCGCCGAAGCGGCCCAGTCAACGCAAATTCCGGCAACGCAAATTCCGGCAACACAAATCCCGGCGGCGCAGATTCAGCGCCTGCGTCCCAATCCGCACCACCCCGAGCTTTCCCTGGTCATCTGCACCCTGGACGAACACGAGTGCATCGGCCGGGTCATCGGCGAGCTGGACGCCGCCCTTTCCTCCATCAGCCACGAGATCATCGTCGTGGACGATTCCGCCGACGAGCGCACCGCCGACGCCGTGCTGTCGGTGATCGCGCGCGGCGGCTGCAACGTGCGCCTGATCCGCCGCTCCGGGGTCCGGGGTCTGGCCTCCGCCGCCATCGCCGGCTGGGACGCGGCGCGCGGTGAAGTCCTGGGGGTCATGGACGGCGACGGCCAGCACGATCCGCGCAAACTGCGCGAGATCTACGACCGCCTGATCGCCAGCGGCGCGGACGTGGCCCTGGTCAGCCGCTACGCCGGCGACACCGGCACCGGCCTGACCGGCTTTCGCGACATCATCAGCCGCATCGCCACGCGGGTGACGCGCGTCGCCCTGGGCGTGCGGGTCACCGACCCGATGAGCGGCCAGTTCGTGTTCCATCGCGGCTGGTACGACCAGGTCAGACCCCGCCTGTCGGGCGTCGGCTTCAAGATCCTGCTGGATGTCGTCGCCTCGGGGAGCGCCGCCCCGCGCACCGTCGAGGCCCGCGGCGCCCTTCGCCCGCGCATCGCCGGGGAATCCAAGCTGGACTTCCGGGTCATGGCCGACCTGGTCGCCCTGCTGATCGCCAAGCGCACCAACGGCCTGCTCTCGGCTCGGTTCGCCCTGTTCGCCGCCGTTGGCGCCCTGGGGGTCGGGGTCCACCTGGCCACCCTGGAGGCGGCAAAGCTGCTGGGCGGTCCCTTCTGGCTGGCCCAGGGCCTGGCGATCTTCACCGCCATGACCTCGAACTTCTTCCTCAACAACGCCCTGACCTTCCGCGATGCGCGGCTGACCGGCGCGGCGGCGGTCAAGGGCCTGGGACTGTTCTACGCCTCCTGCTCGGTCGGCGCCTTGATCAGCGAGGGCCTGGCCGTCGCCGTCACGTCTTTCACCAGCGCCTGGATCCTCGCCGCCCTGGCCGGCGCCGTCGTCGGCGCCGTGGTCAACTACAGCTTCAGCCGCGCCTTCACCTGGCGAGTCGGTCAGGTCGGAACCGAGCGGGCATCACCCAGCCCCGAAGCAGGGGAATCGGACTTGGGGGCCCTCGTGCGCGAAATCCACCTCTCGCCCGCCCCGTCCTTGGCCCTTGCAGTGGGCCAGGACTGACGCACGCGCGACCCGATCAGGCGACGTTGCGCACCGACAGGCGCCTGGCGTCGTCCAGCAGCATGTCCATGGCCGCGCCGGGTTTGACGCCGTCTTCCTGGATGGCGGCGCCGTTCAACAGGTCGGCCAGACGCTGGCGCGCGCGGCTGACCCGGCTCTTGATGGTGCCTTCCGCGCAGCCGCAGATGGTCGAGACCTCGTCATACGGCAGGCCCGCCACCCCAACCAGGATCAGCGCCTCGCGCTGGTCCTCGGGAAGCTGGGACAGGGCGCGGCGAACCTCGTCCAGCTCCAGCCCGGCCATGGGGTTGGTCGCCGCGATCAGGGTCCGCTCGGCGGTGTCTGGGTCCAGGGAGGTCTGGCGCCACGACCGGCGCTTATCGGAATAGAACTGGTTGCGGATGATCGTGAACACCCAGCTCTTCAGGCTGGTGTCGGGCTGATAGCTGGCCCGGCTCTTCCAGGCCTTGGCCAGGGCCTCCTGCACCAGGTCGTCCGCCTCGGTGGCGTTGCCGCAAAGTGACCGCGAGAAGGCCCGCATGTGCGGGATCACCGGGGTGAGTTCGGCGCGGAAAGCCTCGTCTGCGGCAAGCTGCACGTCCATCATCGGCCTCATGTCTGCGGGCGGCTGGGCGCCCTGTCACATAGGTCAACGCTTTCGACGCCAAGAAGCTGCGCCGCTCGCGAAAGAAACGCTCCGCCTTCCTCCATGCGGCCGTCTGCCGCAGGCCCCGCCCGCCCGCAGTCTCTTCCCGTTCACCATGTCTCAACGCACCGGGCGCCAACACTCAGGTCACGTGGGGATTTGGATCGGCAATCCCCCGGCTGGGGACCAAACCATGAACACCATCGAAGACGGCCGGAAGGCAGCTTGACCATGACCGAACCGTCCCGGCCCCTGCCCGTCACCGGCGCCGAGCTCGTCACCGTCTCCATCGGCGGCCAGCAGTTCGCCATCGACATCATGTCGGTGCGCGAGATCCGCGGCTGGTCGCGTTCCACGCCCCTGCCCAACGCTCCGGCCCACTTCCTGGGCATGATCAATCTGCGTGGCTCCATCCTGCCGGTGGTCGACCTGCGCGCCCGCCTGGGCCTGGGGGTCAGCGAAGTCGGCCGCGCCTCGGTGGTGATCGTGGTCCAGATCGGCCCGCGCCAGGTCGGCCTGCTGGTCGACGCCGTCTGCGACATCCTCCGCGTCACCGACGGCATGATCCAGGCCCCGCCGGATCTGGGCAACGGCCGCACGCATGAGTTCGTCCACGGGGTTATGACCATGGACGACGCCGTGGTCAGCCTGCTCTATCTGGACAACATCGCCCCGGCGACGGAAGAGGCGGCGGTGGCGGCGTAGTTCCGCCCCGCAGGCTGGCTCTATCCAGCCGGGCAGTCGCCGCCGCCCGCGGCGCAGACCCGGATCCGGTCGCCCAGGTTCAGGCTCCAGTCGGTCTTCTGATCATAAAAGGCGCAGCCGACCTGGCGGCCGGTGAGATCGCGCGACATGCGCGCCACCTTGGCCTCCACCACATGGCCGGCGTCATCCACCCATTCAATGCGCACACCGCTGAGCGTCATCGGTGTCACCGTCGAGGTCCGGCAGACGGACCCGTGCACCCGCACGCCCCCCTCCACCGGCACGACGCTGGGGGCCGAGAACGTCCGGCCGCCGACGGTCGAGCCCATAGCGGCCGTCGCGGCCGCCGTGAGCATCAACGCCAGGACCACTCCGCCAGCGCGCCGGCAAGGTCCACTCATCACCCTATCCGTTCCGGGACCATGCCCGGTTCCAGAGGTAATCGTCCGGCCACGGGCGCTTCCGGTCAAGGCCTGGGTTATCGCGCGGGCTCGCCGGTCCCAACCAAACGAGGTTCACCCGCCAGGCGCTATGGAAGCCCGCCCTGGGATCGGTCTAAAAGAACGCCTCGGCGCGGTGTCGTCACCTGGGTGAAGCACAGACCTGAAGCATGCGGCGCGCCGAGACGTCTTTCCTGATGGCGCTGGCCGCCGTGGCGGCGCTGACCGGGACCGTCAAGGCGCGGGCCGAGACGGCCAAGGCCGTGACCTTCTCCATGGTCTACAAGCTGGATGTCATGGGCGTGGCGGCCGGCGGCGTGGCGGCCGGCGGTGTGAACAGGGGCGCCGTCGCGCTCGACAACCTCAGCATCAATGCGGACGCTGATCTGGACACTCTCCTGCACTGGCGCGGCGCCAGCGCCCACGTCAGCTTCCTGACCAACCAGGGGGGCCAGCCCTCGACGCTGGCCGGCTCCCTGCAAGGCATCGACAACATCGAGGTCGCCCATCCGCGCGCCAAGATCTACGAGGCCTGGCTGGACCAGTCCCTGGCCGGCGGCGCCGTGGACGTGCGCGCCGGCCTCTATGACACCAACAGCGAGTTCAACGTCACCGACTCCGCCGGCATCTTCCTGGCGCCCACCTTCGGCATCTCCACCGAGATCGCCGCCACCGGACCCAACGGCCCCTCGATCTTCCCGTCCCCCGCCCTGGCGGTGCGGGTGAACTTCCAGCCGCGGCCGGACCTCTACGTCAAGGTCGCCGCCATCGACGCCCACGCCGGCACGATCGGCGATCCGGGCGGCGTCGACACCAGCTTCTCCGATGGCTTGATCATGTGGGGCGAGGCCGGCTGGACGGCCAAGGGCAAGATCGCGGTCGGCGTCTGGGGCTACACCAAGGGCCAAAGCGACATCCGCGACACCCTGCCCTCCGGCGCGCCGAGGCTCAGCGGCTCCCACGGCGCCTACGTTATGATCGACCGCCCTGTCCTCAAGGTCGCCGACGACGCGCCCCAGGCCTCGGTCTTCCTGCGCTTCGGGGTGTCGGACGGCGACACCACCCCCTACCGCGCCGCCGGCTCGGTGGGGGTGACGACCGGCCACCTGATCCCGGGCCGGCCGGAGGGCGCGCTGGCGCTGGGTTTCAGCTGGGGCACGTTCGGGACCAAGTACCGCGCCAACGGCGCCGACGCCGGCGCCCCCCTGGCCGTCGCCGAGACCGCCATCGAGTTGACCTATGCCGACAAGCTAGGCGCCCACCTGACCCTGCAGCCCGACCTGCAATACGTCCACCACCCCTCCGGCGATCCGGCCATCAGGGACGCCGTGGTGCTGGGCCTGAGGGGGGCGGTGAGCTTCTAGCCCCGTGTGGTCGCCAACACCGGGCTTTCGCCCCATTGGTCGGGGTCGTGGCCGAACACCATCACCGTCTCCGGCTCCATCAGCCCCAGCAGCGCATCCAGCGACCGGTTCATGGCCCCCGCGTCGGCGAAGGCGGGGAAGGTGCGGCTGCGGACCACGTCGCAGAAGTAGCAGGCGTCGGCGGTCAGGATGTGGTCGCTTCCCTCGCCGCGCACCCGCAGCGACTGGTGCCCGGGCGTGTGGCCATGGCTGGGCAGGCAGGTCACCGACCCGTCGCCGAACAGGTCGTGCTCGCCTTCGATCGTCTTCACCTTGTGGCCGAGGTCGAAATAGACCTTGGGCAGACCGTAGCGCGCCGCCAGCTCATCGTCGAAGCCGGCCTCCCACTCGCGCTTCTGCACCACCACCGTGGCGTTGGGGAATTGGTGCAGCCCGCCGGCGTGGTCGAAATGCAGGTGCGAGAGCACCACGAAAGCCACCTTGGCCGGGTCGAAGTCCAGCGCCTGCATCCGCGCCGTCGGCGTCGCGTCCGGCGTCAGCTCCACGTTCATCCCCTGCGCCCCCAGGCGGAGCCGATAGCGCTCCTGCGGATCCAGCATCCCCTCATGCAGGCCGCAGTCGAACAGCGCCAAGCCCTTGGGGTGGTCGATGACGTAGAACGGCATGGGCGCCCGCACGCGGTCCGCGGCCCCACCGGCCAGACCCATGCTGGCGGCGGCGCTATCCAGGTGACCGCACACGCAGCCGAACAGCTTGAGGGTCATGATGGTCTCCTATCCCCGGCGTCTTTGTATCTTGGGCGTTTGTGGCCGCCGGGCCGCCCGCTTGTCCAGGGCCACCCGTTCCATTTCGATCCCGCAAAGCCGAGGCAACCGCCTCGCCGGGTGAAATTTACCCAATTCTTTCCGTCTTGTGGCGTTTCCGCTCTCGACTTCGCCCGTTCGGTGTGCATTTGACGCATTCCTGCGTGGCTTGAAGGTCGGGGCCTTCAGCCGTGGCCACGAACACGGCTATCTAGCGGTCTGTTCGGTTTTGGACGGTCCATTCTCGGGGGCGTGTGGATGAGTTCGTATGCTGAGGATCAAGGGGCGCATGCGCCGGAGACGCCCTTCGGCGCCCCGCGCGCCGTGGCCGGCCGCCTGTCCCGGTTGGGCGCGGGCCCCATGCCGGCCTGGGTGCGCTATCCTGCCTTCGGCCTGCTGATCCTGTTCCTGGCGAGCGTCGACTGGAACAAGGCCGCCTACATCCTGCACCGCCAGCCTTTCGCCATCGACTACCTGCCCCTGTGGACAGCCGGCCGCATGGCCCTGACGCATCCCGGCCACCTCTACGACTTCCAGGCCATCACCAACGCCCAGCGCTGGGCGATCGGCGCGCTCCATCGCGAACGCCCATGGATCTATCCCCCCAGCGCCCTGGTCATCTTCTCGCCGCTCAGCCTGGCGCCCTTCTGGATCAGCACCGCCGTCTGGATCGTCGGAACGATCGCCGCGCAGCTTACCGGCGCGCTGAAATTCATTTCCCGCGACCGGATCCTGGCCGTCGCCCTGCTGGTGGCGCTTCCGGCCTCGTCCCTGACCGTGGTGGCGGCCCAGACCACCTTCCTCACCGCCGCGGCGGTGGCCATCGCCGTCATGTCGCTGGAGCGCCGGCCGATCGTGGCCGGCATCCTGCTGGGCGCCGCCGCCGCCATGAAGCCCTCGGCCATGGTCGCCCTGCCGCTGGCCCTGATCGCCGCGCGCGCCTACCGCCCGATGATGGTCGCCGCGGTCACCGGCGCCGCGCTCACCCTGGCCACCGCCGCCTGGCTCGGCCCCGGCGTCTGGCTCAACTGGCTGGAGGCCCTGCCCCGCTTCGAGCGCGTGGTGCTGTATGATCCGGCCTTCCTGCCCAGCCTCATCACCCCGACCAGCGCCGGGGTGACCCATCATCTGGGCCCCGATCAGCTGCTGGCCGTGCGCGCGGTCTTCGTGGCCGCCGGCGCGGCCGTGGTCTGGCAGACTTGGCGCCACAGGACCGACCCGGCCTTCCGCGTCATCGCCCTGATGGCCGCGGGCCTCTTCGCCTCGCCCTACGCCATGCGCTACGACGCCGCCCTGTTCGCCATTCCGGCCGTGGCCCTGATCTGCCGCGCGACCTCCTGGCGCGGCGTCCTTGTCGCGGCGGCCGCCTTCGGCCTGCTGAGCTTCTCGATCCAGCCCTATGCCGGCCCCTACGCCATCACTGCCTTCGTGGCGCTCACCTCCGCCATGGCGTTCTTCAGCCACGAGCGGGCCCGCGCCCGCCTGGCCCTCGCCTCGGCCAACGCCGGCCCACTCTGGGACCCCATCGCCGCCAACGCCGAGGGGGATCGCGCGGCGGCCTAGGATGGACTCAGCCTGGCGCCCGATCCGCCTGCCGGAGTCCCTCACCGACGGTGTGGTTCTTCTCGACGGCCACACCGTGGAGGACGCCGAGGCGCACCTGGCGGGCGAGGACGAGGAGATGATGCGGCGTTTCGATTCGCCGCGCCGCGCGACCTTCCAAGAAGCCAAGGCGGCCATGCAGCGCTGGATCGACGCCCGCGCAGCCGGCGGGCCGATGTTCGCCTACGCCCTGCGTCAGCCTTCGGGAGCGCTGATCGGCGGCTGCGAGATCCGTCTGCTGTCGCCCCAGCGCGCCAACATCTCCTATTGGGTCTATCCCGCGTTTCGCAAAGCTGGCCGGGCTGCCCGCGCCCTGGCGCTGCTGTGCGAAGCCGTTGCCGCGATCCCAGGTCTCGAGCAACTCGAAGCCCATATCGACCCCGACAACACCGCCTCCCGCCGCCTCGCGGAAAAGGCCGGGTTCGTTCAGGCCGGAACGGTGGAGGACGAGTCGTGGGCGGGGGAGCGCTCCACCCGCATCCTGTACGCGCGGCAGGTCGTACGCACGCCCTAACGGCCGCGCCCGGCCTTCCCTTTGCGCAGCACCACGACGAACGTCCCCAGCCCCGTGCGCCCGTCCTGCCGTCGCAGCCCCGGCGCCCACAGGCTGGAGACGTGGCCGTCAAGGTAGAGGGCGTCCGGGCAACCCAAGCCGTCGCGCAGGAATCGCGCCAGTCGGCCGAGCGACACCGGGCCGTCGCTGATCACGAACACCGCCTCGCGCCCCTTCACCCCCACCGCGTCGCGCACCGTCAGAGAGGTCCCGTTCGGGCTGATCGCCGGGTGCAGCGCCCCGCCGCTGACCAGCAGCGGCCCCGACTGGGTGGCCCAGGCGGCGGCGGGCGAGCGGGCGGCGAAGACGCCTGTCTCATCGATGTGCGGCGCGCCCGCCGGGTCGGTCCAGAACACGCCGCCCGGCTTCAGATAGAAGTTGCCCTCGCCGGAGCCCAGGTCCAGCGGCCGCACCGTGCGTCCACCCTCTACGAACAGGCCCAGCGGCGCCTGAGCCGGGTCGTACATCCCCGCGTTCATGGCGAAGGCCGCGCGCCGGGCGTCCCCACCCAACCACGCCCGCAGCCCCGCAAGGCTGTCCAACGGCCCCGCCGGCCCCCGCGCGGCCAGCCGCAGTTCGTCCCGGCCTGGATCGTAGCGGCACACCGTAAAACCCGTCCCCTCGAAGGCCATCGGCCGGCAGGAACGGTCGGCGGCAAGCGCCCGCGCGGCGCCCAGGCCCGTCAGCAGCATGACCAGCAGCGCCGCCAGCTTCGCCATCGTAAACTCCGCCAAGGTGGATGAGACGCCCGATGTCGGATTATCAGTCGCGCCCGCGTCCTGCGACAGGCCGAACCCGGCCGCAAGGAGCAACCGATGCAATATCTTCTGATCACCTATGTGGACGAAGCCGGCTGGCCGCAACTGACCCCGGCCCGGCAGGAACAGGGCCTGGCCGCCTACGCCGCCTTCGCCCAGGCCCTGAGCGCACAGGGCGCCATGATCGCGTCCGGCCGCCTGGAGCCCGGCGTCGGCGCCCGCACCGTCCGCGTCAAGGACGGCCGCCGCCAGGTGCTCGACGGCCCCTTCGCCGAGACCAAGGAGGTGCTGGCCGGCTACTTCCTGATCGAGGCGCCGAACCTGGACGCCGCCATCGACTGGGCCGCCCGCTGCCCCGCCTCGGGCCACGGCGCCGTGGAAGTGCGCGGCCTCTGGACCACCTGACCCCGCCTTCAGGGAAGCAGCCGCTGGTCAACGGGCGCCCATCCTGCGCGGGGCTTGGGCGCCCGCCCCAGTGAAATGTTGCACGCCGCCCCGGCGGCGTTGCGCCCGCGCGCCGCCGGTTCAGACTTCCATCCGTCCTTTTTCAGCGCCCGCCGCGCTCCGGATGGAGAAACCTTCCATGTCCAGTCCTGAAACCGATCTCGACGAGGGTCCAGAAACCGGCCTGATGGGCCGCCGCTTCTTCCTGCGCGCCGCCGCCCTGGCCTCCGTCGCCCCTATCGTCACCGAGGCGACCCTGGCCCGCGCC
>DASVMY010000044.1:0-2809 GCA_036384135.1 Caulobacteraceae bacterium
CCTGGCCAGCCGGCGCGGCGGTCTGCTGATCGCGGTGATCGTGCTGCCGCTGCTGGTCCCGCCGGTGGTCTTCGGCGGCGCGGCGGTGGACGCCTTCGTGTCGGGCCTGGACTGGACGCCCGGCTTCGCCTTCCTGGCCGCCTACGCCGCCGGCGCCGTGGCCCTGACCCCCTTCGCCATGGCCGGCGCCTGCCGCAACGCCCTGTCTTAGAGCGGGGTCGTGAAAGGTTCCGGGGCGGACCTGACTCAGATCAATGATGTCGAGCGCGACAATCCGGTAGCAATCTGCGCGAGTTCCGTCATCGCCTGGACAAATGGCCAAGGCAGATTGCCGGAAGACCTTGGAGATCCCCGATGACTGCACGCCCCTTGAGGATGCTTCTGCTCGCAAGCCTCGCCCTGCCTTTCGCCTTCGCCACCGCCAGCGTGGCCCAGGACCGTCCCGCGCCGCCGCCCGCCGGCGGCGAGGCGCAAGAACCCGGCATGCGTGAACACGGCATGCAGGGGCACGGCATGATGCATGACCCCGCCGCCCGCGCCGCGATGATGGCGCGGCGGGTCGAACACATGGCCAGCCGGCTGCGCGACATCCTGCAGCTGCGCGCCGAACAGGAACCGGCGCTTCAGGCCTTCCTGCAATCGATGAAGCCGCCCGGCGACGACCAGCACATGCGCAAGGACTCCATGGGCAGGGATGGGGGCAAGGATGGCGACGAGGCCGAACACCTGACCACGCCCCAGCGCCTGGACCACATGCTGGCCCACATGGACGAAATGCGCACCCACATGGTCGCGCACGTCGAAGCGGTGAAGCGGTTCTACGCCCAGCTCAGTCCCGCCCAACAGAGGGCCTTTGACGCCATCGGCCCGGAGATTCATGGCGAGCACGGCATGGGCCATGGTCACATGGGTGACCACATGGAGGCCCCCGGAATGGACGATCAGATGGACGGCCCCGAAGACGGCCCTCCGCCCCGCGGATAGATGTGATCTGACTTCGGCCGTCCGTCCACCCCCCCAGCGAGGGACGGCCGTAGGCCCCGGCGCTTGCTCGGCGATCCACTCGAAGAGCATGGGCAAGGACTGATTTCTTGCAAATCGGACTTTGCTCAGGGCGCCGGGGCTTCTATTCAGCCGGCATGATCAACGTCCTGGCCAATCCGCACCGGTTCATGGCCTTTTCGAAGTGGGCCGCGCCGGTCCTGGGCCTGCTTGCCGCGGGCCTGATCGCCGTGGGACTGTGGCTGGGCCTGACCGCGCCGGGAGACTACCAGCAGGGCGCGACGGTGCAGATCATGTACATCCACGTGCCGGCGGCCTGGATGTCGATGTTCAGTTACGCCTGCCTCGGCGGCGCCAGCTTCTTCGCCCTGGTCTTCCGCCACAGCCTGGCCGACGCCGCCGCCCGCGCGGCAGCGCCGCTGGGGGCGGTGTTCACCTTCCTGGCCCTGGTCACCGGCTCTCTGTGGGGCCGGCCGATGTGGGGGACGTGGTGGGTGTGGGACGCGCGTCTGACGTCCGTGCTGGTGCTGCTGCTGCTGTTCGTCGGCTATATCGCCCTGCGCGCCAGCATCGACGACGAGGCCAAGGGCGCCCGCGCCGGCGCCATCCTGGCCCTGGTCGGCCTGGTGAACCTGCCGATCGTCAAATATTCGGTGGACTGGTGGAACACCCTGCACCAGGGCGAGTCGATCTTCCGCGCCGGGGGCCCGACTTTGGCGCCGGTGTTTCTGATCCCCCTGGCGGTCATGGGCCTGGGCTACGCCTGCGCCTTCGGGGCCCTGTGGCTGGCCGCCACCCGGGCGGAGGTCTGGCGCCGCCGCGCCGCCAGCCTGGCCCTGCAGGCGGCCTTCGGTTGACCCCCCTCCACCTCGAGGCCGGCAAGTACGCGGCCTTCATCTGGCCGGCCTACGCCATCACGGCCCTGGGCTTCATCGGCATGATCGCCGTCACCCTGTTGCGCGCCCGCCGCTGGCGGCGCGAGGCGGAGCGGCTGGAAAAGGCCAGGACCGCCGCCAAAGGGGCCGCCGCCGACGAAACCGCAACCAAGGCGGGGGACCCGCCATGAAGCGCTGGATCGCCGTCCTGCCCGTTGCGGCCCTGGCGGTGCTGGTGCTGGTCTTCGCCTTCCGCAGCCTGCACCGCGACCCGCAGGTGATCCCGATGGCGACGGTGAACCAGCCGATGCCCGCGGTCTCCCTGCCGGCCCTGGCCGGCGGGGCGCCGATCCCGATCCGGCAGACCATCAAGGGCCCGGTGCTGGTGAACTTCTACGCCTCCTGGTGCGCGCCCTGCGTGGAGGAGGCGCCGGCGCTGAGCGCGCTCAAGGCCGAAGGCGTGCCCATCGTCGGCGTCGCCTACAAGGATACGCCTGAGAACACTCAGGGCTTCCTGACCCGGATGGGCAATCCCTACCAGAGCGTGCTCATGGACATCGACGGGCGGGCGGGAATCAATTTCGGCGTCACCGCGGTGCCGGAAACCTACGCCATCGACGCCGCCGGCATGATCCGCGGCAAACACGCCGGCGCCCTCACCGCCGACGACGCCGAGGCCCTGCTTCAGAAAGCGGGCCGTTAGGGGCGGCAGAACCGTGCGGGCGGCTGCGGCGTTAACACCTCATTGACCATGTTTGGTCAGCCTCGCTACTCTCAAGCCCATGGCCGACATCCGTCCTCCTAACTGGCCCACCGTCAACAGCGGCGCCCTCGTCCCCCAGAAGGGGACCGGATCGGCGCGCGCCGAGGCGCAGCGGGCGTTCTTCCAGGCGGCGCTGGCGGGCCAGGGCGTGGCGGCTCCCGCGGCGACG
>DASVMY010000045.1:0-8699 GCA_036384135.1 Caulobacteraceae bacterium
CCGCGCCTGATCGAACGCCTGGCCGCCGCCGGGGTGCGCGTGGACGTCCTGCAGCCAGCGCCCGGCGCCGCCCCTGGGGCTGCATGAGCCTCGGCCCCGAAGACATCACCGCCATCCTGCTGTCCCTGAGGGTGGCGGCGACGGCGACGGTCATCGGCCTGCCGGTGGCCCTGCTCACCGCCCTGGCCCTGGCGCGTGGGCGGTTCTGGGGCCGCTCCCTGCTGGACGCCGCCGCCCACCTGCCCCTGGTCCTGCCGCCGGTGGCCACCGGCTACGCCCTGCTGCTGCTGTTCGGCCACAACGGGCCGTTGGGCCGGGCCCTGGCGCAGATCGGCGTGGTCCTGGCCTTCCATTGGACCGGCGCGGCCCTGGCGGCGGCGGTGATGGCCTTCCCGCTGATGGTGCGGCCCATGCGGCTCTCCATCGAGGCCATCGAGCGGGAGGTGCACGAGGCCGGCCGCACCCTGGGCGCCGGCGCCGTGATCCGCTTCTTCCGCCTCACCGTGCCCCTGGCGGCGCCCGGCATCGCCGCCGGCGCCGTGATGGGCTTCGCCAAGGCGCTGGGCGAGTTCGGCGCCACCATCACCTTCGTCGCCGCCATCCCCGGCGAGACCCTCACCGTCCCCGCCGCCATCTACCAGGCCACCCAGAGCCCTGGCGAGGAAGGCCACGCCATCGCCCTATGCGCCGTATCGGCGGCCCTGGCGGTAGCGGCGGTGCTGGGCTCCGAACTGATCAGCCGCCAGATCGCCCGGCGGCGGGAGCGGGGGTAGATCCGCGCGACGGCCTTGCGCCCCCTCCACCATCCGGCTTCGCCGGACGGTCCCCCTCCCCCGTTTCACGGGTGAGGAGAAGATGGCGCTGATCTCCTCCTCCCATGCAAGCGAAGCGCAGCGGGGGAGGTGGCGCTCAGCGCGCCAGCGCTGAGTGACGGAGGGGGCGCAAGGCCGATGCGCCGCCAGTGAGAGAGCGCCCTAATCCAGCACCTTCCCGCTGGTCTCCTTCAGCAGGAACGGCAGGGTCAGCACACTGATCCCGGTGAAGATCGCCGGATACCACAGCCCGGCGTAGATGTTCCCGGTGGCGGTGACGATGGCGAAGGCGGTCACCGGCACGAAGCCGCCGACCCAGCCGGTGCCGATGTGATAGGGCAGGGACATGGCCGTGTAGCGCACCCGGGTGGGGAAGGTCTCCACCAGGGCCGCGGCCATGGGCCCGAACAGGGCCGTGCAGGCGACCACGAACACGCTCAGCACCGCCAGCAACCCTAAGAAATTCACCCGCGCCGGATCGGCCTTGGCCGGGTAGCCGGCCCTGGCTAGGGCGGCTTTCAGACTGGCGTCCACACCGGCCTTGGCGGCCTTCAGATGCGCCGCGTCCAGGCCCGCCCCCTCCACCGAGGGCACGGCCATCGCCTCGCCGATCTTCACCTGCGCCACCGCCCCGGCCGGCGCGGCCTCGTTGCGGTAGGAGATGCCGGCGTTGGACAGCGCGCTCTTGGCGATGTCGCAGGAGGTGGTGAAGGCGGCCTTGCCGATGACGTCGAACTGCAGCGAGCAGCGGGCCGGGTCGGCGACCACCACCACCGGGGTGCGCGCCTGCGCCTGCGCCAGGGCGGGATTGGCCAGCTGGGTCAGCAGCAGGAAGCCGGGGTACAGGAACACCAGGAACAAGGTCATGCCGCCCCACATCACCCACTTGCGCCCCCGCCGGTCCGACAGGGCGGCGAAGACCACATAGAGCGGGGCGCTGATCACGGTGATGGCCATCAGCAGCAGGTTGCCGGTGGCCGGGTCCAGTTTCAGGAACCGCTCCAGGAACACCTGCTCGGCATAGAAGAACAGGGTGTACCAGGCGGCGCCCTGGGCGCTCATGAAGGCGATCAGCACGGTCAGCACCAGCTTGAGGTTCTTCCACTGGCCGAAGGCCTCGGAATAGGGGGCCTTGGTTTCTGTTCCCGCGTCCTTGAGGGCCTTGAAGGCCGGGCTTTCCGACAGCTTCAGCCGCATCCAGATCGAGATCGCCAGCAGGCCGGCCGACAGCAGGAAGGGCACGCGCCAGCCGCCGGTCCAGGTGGGGGCGACAAAGGCGCTCTCGCCCATCAGCGAGCGGGTGACCAGGATCGCCGCCAGGGCGCCCACCAGGCCGAACGCGGCGGAGGCCTGCACCCAGGCGGTGGCGCCGCCGCGTTTGTGCCGCTCGGCGTGCTCGGCCACATAGATCGCCGCCCCGCCGTACTCGCCGCCCAGCGCCGTGCCCTGGATGATCCGCAGCAGGATCAGCAGCAGGGGCGAGATCGGCCCCGCCTGCTGATAGGTCGGCAACAGGCCGATGGCGAAGGTGGCGCCGCCCATCATGGTCACGGTGATCAGGAAGGCCGCCTTGCGCCCGATCCGGTCGCCCAGGCCGCCAAAGATCAGCGCCCCCACCGGCCGGAAAAAGAAACCCGTGCCGAACAGGGCCAGGGCCGCCAGCAGCCCCGCCGTGGCGTCCAGTCCGGAGAAGAAATTCTTGCCGATGATCGAGGTCAGCGAGCCGAAGACGAAGAAGTCGTACCACTCGAACGCCGTGCCCGCGGACGAGGCGGCCACGACCGTGCGCATGGAGGCGCGCTTGATCGGCGCCGGCGCCGCATCGGCGGTTACTTCAGCCATGGAAATCTCCCCACTGGGGTTGATCTAGCATCCGTGGGGAGCGGGAAGGAAGCGGGGGAACATCATCAGCGTCGCCGGCCGAACTCGCTCCCCTCCCCCATGCGGGGAGGGGCCGGGGGTGGGGGTGTCAGCTGGAGGCTGGTTGACTGAAGCTGGGAAGCGATCGTCGGAGAGGTCAGCGCTGGCGCCCCCACCCCAACCCCTCCCCGCGAGGGGGAGGGGCTTCTTGGATGGCCGCCTCGCCTCGATTCCTAGAACGCGCTTTCCCCCGTGATCGCCCGGCCCAGGATCAGCGCGTGCACATCATGCGCCCCTTCGTAGGTGTTCACCGTCTCCAGGTTCGCCGCGTGGCGCATCACGTGGTAGTCGCCTGAGATACCGTTGCCGCCGTGGATGTCCCGGGCCTCCCGCGCAATGGCCAACGCCTTGCCGCAGTTGTTGCGCTTCATCAGGCTGATGGCCTCGGGGACCCACGCCCCCCGGTCGATCAGCCGGCCCAGCGCCAGGGCGCCCTCGTAGCCCAGCGCGATCTCGGTCTGCATGTCGGCCAGCTTCTTCTGGATCAGCTGCCGCGCCGCCAGGGGCTTGCCGAACACCGACCGGGTCTTGGTGTAGTCGCGGGACGCATGCAGGCAGAACTCCGCCGCGCCCATGGCGCCCCAGGCGATGCCATAGCGCGCCTTGTTCAGGCACGAGAACGGCCCGCGCAGGCCGCGCACGTCCGGCAGCAGGGCCTCGTCGGGCACGAACACGTCCGACAGCGAGATCTCCCCGGTCACCGACGCGCGCAGGGAAAGCTTGTTGTTGATCTTCGGGGTCTCGAAGCCCTTGGAGCCGCGCTCGACCAAAAAGCCGTGGATCACCCCGTCCCACTTGGCCCAGACCAGGGCGACATCGGCCACCGGCGCATTGGTGATCCACAT
The DNA here is from genome assembly GCA_036384135.1 of Caulobacteraceae bacterium. Lineage (GTDB taxonomy): Bacteria > Pseudomonadota > Alphaproteobacteria > Caulobacterales > Caulobacteraceae > Acaudatibacter. The sequence goes on from DASVMY010000045.1 coordinate 3,578, forward strand.
CTTCGAGCCGTTGAGCACGAAGCCGCCGTCGACCTTCTTGGCCACCGTCCGCATCGAGGCCGGGTCCGAGCCGCCGTCGGACTCGGTCAGGCCGAAACAGCCGATCGCCTCGCCCGTGGCCATCTTCGGCAGCCACTTGCGCCGCTGCTCTTCGGAGCCGAAGGCGTAGATCGGATACATCACCAGCGACGACTGCACGCTCATCGCCGAGCGGTAGCCGCTGTCCACCGCCTCGATCTCCCGCGCGATCAGGCCATAGGCGACGTGGTTCACCCCGGCGCCGCCGTATTCCTCCGGCAGCGTCGGGCCCAGAAATCCCAGCGAGCCCATCTCGGTCATGATCTCGCGGTCGAACCGCTCCTCGGCATAGGCGCTGACCACCCGCGGCAGCAGCTTTTCCCGCGCATAGTCCCGCGCCGCGGCCGAGATCATCCGCTCCTCTTCCGACAGGCGCGAAGCCAGGTCGAGCGGGTCTTCCCAGTCGAAGGTCTTGGTGGGTTCGCCGGAATCGAGGGCCATGGGAAGGTCTCCAGAATTTGGGCGGTTATGACGCGAAGATCACCAGGCGGAAAGAGCGGAGGCGGCGCCTCTTGATCCTCCCCTCGCGAAGGCGAGGGGAGGTGCGGCGCGCGGAGCCCGCGAAGCAGGCGACGGGCCGCGGAGGGGAGACACCCACCGGCCGGGGTGAGATGGGAATTGCGCTGACCTATGGGTTTGCCTGCGTACTTCTCCCCCTCGGCGGGTTTCGGTCGCTGGCGCTCCCTTACCCTCGCCGCTCCCCCTCGCTCCGCGAGGGGGAGATCGCCCTCAGGTCCCCGTGAACACGCCCTTGCGCTTTTCGCTGAAGGCCAGGAACGACTCCTTCTGGTCGTTGACCGCCTTGCGGGCGAAGGAGAGGCCGACGCTTTCGTAGCGCAGGGCGTCTTCCAGCCCCGCCTCGGCGTTGTGCCGCAGCACCCGCTTGGCCGAGCGGACGGCGAGCGGCGGCCACTGCGCCATCTCCTCGCCATAGGCCACCGCCTCCTCCAGCAGGGTCTCGGAATTCACCACCCGGTTCAGCAGGCCAAGGTGCAGGGCCTCCTCCGCCCCCACCGCCCGGCTGGTGAAGATCAGGTCGGCGGCCTTGGCGTAGCCGACGATGCGCGGCAGGAACCAGCTCAGGCCGCTGTCGGGCGAGAGGTTGCGCTCCACGAACACGGTCTTGAACCGGGCATGATCCGAGCCGATGCGCACGTCCGCCGCCAGGGCCAGGCTCATCCCCGCCCCGGCCGCCACCCCATTCACCGCCGCGATCAGGGGTTTGTCGAAATGGGCGAACCGCTTGGCCCAGCGTCCCACCCAGCCGTCGTCGTCCAGGCGTTCGTTCTGGCCGGGGTCGGCCGGCTGGATCGGCAGGCCGTTGGCGGCGCGCGCCGCCGAAAGGTCCGCCCCGGAGCAGAAGCCGCGCCCCGCGCCGGTGACGACCAGGGCCCGCACGTCATCGTCCGCGTGCGCCGCCTCCACCGCCGCGTGGACGTCGGCGCGCAGCTCGGCGTCGATGGCGTTCAGCCGATCCGGCCGATTGAGGGTCAGGATGGCGACATGGCCGCGCTTTTCGTAGAGGACCGCTGTATAGGGCATGGCGTCGTCTCCAGGCTCGCCGCCGGGTTCGCCCCCGGCCGTGTTTGAGCTCAAGCATATCGCGCTGGAGGGGCGGAGTCCGCGCCCGGTTGGCTGCCGCCGGGTGAGGGGTCTTATGGCACGGCGCCAGAGGAGCTGATCCATATGGAGATCAACGGCGTCGCCCACATCTTCGTCACCGCAGGCGACTTCGAGAAGGCGCGCGCCTTCTATCGCCAGCTCCTGCCGTTCCTGGGGATGAAGCCGGTGCTGGACGCCGCCAACACCTACTATTGCGTCGGCGGCCGCACCGGCTTCGCCGTCCGCGCCCCGGCCCCCGAGCACGAGGGCGAGCGCTTCGTGCAGAACCGGGTCGGCCTGCACCACGTCTGTTTCCGGGTGCGCGAGCGCGAGGAGGTGGACGAGCTGCACGACTTCCTCAAGACCATCGGCGCCAAGATCGTGCACGAACCCAAGGACGACGACTGGGCGCCCGGCTACTATTCGGTGCTGTTCGAAGACCCCGACGGCGTGCGCCTGGAGGTCAACTATGTGCCGGGCCAGGGCCTGCTGGCCCCCGGCAGCTCCGGCCATCTTGGCGCACCGCTGTAGGTTCGTCTGTTGGTCATGCGCAGGACAAGGCTCGCCGATCTGATCCTTCTCCCCTTGCGGGAGAAGGTGGCTGCGAAGCAGACGGATGAGGGGTCGGCGGACCCGCGGGGATTAGCCTGCCCGACGATAATCTCGAACGCTTCTCGACCCCTCATCCGACCTCCTACGGAGGCCACCGTTGAGGAGGCGACGCGCGTTCCACGCGCGGCGATGCGGAGCGCCAAATGCTTGGCGATCCGCCCTCCTCGACCCCGCAAGGGGAGAGGGACCGGAGGTAGCGAACCGTCGATGGGAGCTTGCGCCACATGAGCTCCTTCACCATCGAGCCCGTCGGCCATGTGCGCGGCGGCCGGGACCAGCCGGTCGATGACGACTGGGGCGCCTCCCGCGCCCGCATCGAGCTGGATCCCGCCCGCTTTACCCCCGACGCCCTGGCCGGCCTGGCCGACTTTTCCCATGCCGAGATCATCTTCCTGTTCGACCGCGTGCCGGACGAGGCGGTCGAGTACGGCGCCCGCCGCCCCCGTGGCCGGCCGGACTGGCCGTTGGTGGGCATCTTCGCCCAGCGCGGCAAGAACCGGCCCAATCGCCTGGGCCTCTGCGTGGCCCGCATCGTTTCCGTGGACGGCCTGGCCCTCGAGGTAGAGGGTCTGGACGCCATCGACGGCACGCCGGTGATCGACATCAAGCCGGTGATGAAGGGCTTCGAACCCCGCGGCGACATCCGCGAGCCCGCCTGGGCCGCCGAGATCATGAAGGACTATTGGTAGCGACCATGAGCACCACCACCCTCGCCCCCGAACCCGCCATCAGCGAAGCCGACGAACGCGCCCTGCTGGACTCCATCGACCGCTGGCTGGAGAAGAAGGTCGCCCCCGTCGCCGCCAAATACGAACAGGCCGACGAGTACCCGCACGAGCTGGTGGCCGACATGTGCGAGATGGGCCTGTTCGGCGCCCTGATCGAGCCGGAGTGGGGCGGGCTCGGCCTGGGCGCCCTGACCTATAGCCGCATCGTCGCCCGTATCTCCGAGGAGTGGATGAGCCTGACCGGCTTCTTCAACTCCCACCTGATGATGGCCCTGATCGTGCAGAAGTTCGGCACGCCGGCCCAGAAGGACCACTGGCTGCCCCGCTTCGCCACCGGCGAGCTGCGCGGCGGCCTGGCGCTGACCGAGCCGGACGCCGGCACCGACCTGCAGGGCATCCGCACGGTGGCCAAGCGCGAGGGCGACCACTACCGCGTCACCGGCCCCAAGCTGTGGATCACCAACGCCATCGAGGGCGACATCCTGGCCGTCCTGGTCAAGACCGACCCCGCGGCCAACCCCCGCCACCGCGGCATGACCATGCTGATCTGCCCCACGCGGGACATGGAAACCCGCGCCGAGCTGCCCGGCGTCAGCCGCGGCAAGAAGCTGCCCAAGCTGGGCTACCGCGGCATCGACACCGCCCCGATCACCTTCGAGGACTACCTGGTCGACGCACACCTGGGCCTGGTCGGCGGAGAGGAAGGCAAGGGCTTCCTGATGGCCACCGGCGGGCTGGAGATCGGCCGCGTCAACGTCGCGGCCCGCGGCGTCGGCATCGCCCGCCGCGCGCTGAAGGAAGCGGTCGCCTACAGCCAGATGCGCACCACCATGGGCAAGCCCATCGCCCAGCACCAGGCCATCCAGATGAAGCTGGGCGAAATGGCCGCCAAGACCCGCGCCTCCGAGCTGCTGGTGGAAGACGCCGCCCGCGCCTACGACCGTGGCGGCCGGGTGGACCTGGAGGCCGGCATGGCCAAGTGGTTCGCCACCGAAACCGCCTTCGAGGTCGCCACCGAGTCCATGCGCATCCACGGCGCCAACGGCTATTCCAAGGAATACCCCATCGAACGCCTTTACCGCGACGCCCCCCTGCTGATGATCGGCGAAGGCACCAACGAGATGCAGCGGATCATCATCGCGAGGCAGTTGATCGCCCGGAACCCGGTGTAGGGCGAGGTCCTTTCCTTCACCTCACAGGAGCGTTGCGAACCTCCCCTCCCCCTGGCGGGGAGGGGTCGGGGGTGGGGGTGCAAGCACCACAGGAGCGGATTTATCCGAGAGTTTCACGTAGCGAAATCAACAGCGATTGAGCTGACACCCCCATCCCCAACCCTTCCCCGCAAGGGGGAAGGGGGCTCTCCGGGTGCGGAAGTCCGAAACCTCCTCCGCCGCCCCAATCCGCCCCGCCCAGCTTCAGAACCGCTTTGACGCCCCGAAACCCGGTGTAGGATGCCCGTCCAACCCACATAGCCGCCGGGAGATTGACGTTGGCCTGCCAGCCCCCGCCCGCCGAAGCGCGCCATGCTGAGCGTTGAAGACGTCGCCGCCGTGCCGTTGTTCTCGGCCCTGCCGGCGGCCAGCCTTGAGCGGCTGGCGCGAACCTCGGCCGACCTTCACCTGGGGACCGGCGACTTCGCCGTGCACGAGGGCGGCGAACGGGCGCTCTACGCCGTGCTCAGCGGCCGGATCGAGGTGGTCAAGCGGTTCGACGGCGTCGAGCGCACCCTGGGCTGGCGGCTGCCCGGGACCATCTTCGGCGAGGTGCCCATCGCGCTGGGCACGCCGTTCCCGGGCGGCTACCGCGCCGCCGAGCCGTCGCGGGTGATGCGCGTCGATGTCCAGGAATACTACACCATCGCGGCGGCCTCGGAGGCGGTCTCCCTGAAGATCGGCGCCCTGGCGCGCGAGCGCATGGGCGGGCTGCAATCGCTTTCCGCCGAGGCGACCGCGCCGCGGGTGACCCTGGTCAGCGACCGCTGGGACGCTCCCTGCGGCGACCTGCGCCGGTTCCTGGCCCGCAACCAGATCTCCTTCCGCTGGCTGACCCTCGACGCGCCGGACCTGCCGGCCCTGTGGGACGGCCCGCCGCCCGCCGGCGCC
>DASVMY010000046.1:0-9432 GCA_036384135.1 Caulobacteraceae bacterium
GCACGATCACGGAACTGAAGCCAGGCACGACCGGCGCCCAGACCGCCACCGTCAAGATGGGGGCCGACCAGTTCGCCGTGGCCACCAGCGGCCTGGCGCTGCAGGACGGCGCCGCCGTGATCAACATGACTCAGGCCGAACTTCAGGCCAGGCTGCACCCCGGCGCCTCGCCCAAATAGGCGGAACCCCCAGCCCGGCACGCCGTTGCCTCCCATGCGGACTTGCCATTCGCATGGGAGCTTCGTCATGCGCAGATTCACACTGGCCGCCCTGACAATCACCGCCTTTTCCATGGGCGCCCTGTCCCCGGCAGGCTTGGCTTCGAGCGCTGCCTCGGCTTCGGCGCGGAACCACGGCACGCGCGCCGCCGCCGACGTTTCCAGGGACGCCGCGGCCCTGACCGGTCCCCTGGCCATCGGCGCCACCGTCCGCGACGGCGCCGGCGAGACCCTTGGCCGAATCTCCCGCCTCACCACGGGCGCAGACGGCCAGACCGTGGTCATGCTGCGCAAGGGCGTGGACAGCTTCTCCGTGCCCGCCAGCGCCTTGCTGCTCTCGGGCGACGGCGTGATCAGCACCCTTTCGCGCAACGACATCAAGGCGCTGGGCTCTTCCGCCACACACTAGAGCACGATGACTTTTGTCGGTTCCGACAAAAGTCTGAATCGTGCTCGCAAACTCAAGAATCGAGCCTGTTCTTCCTGTTTTGATGGTTCCATCAAAACAGGACAGGCTCGGGGAGTCCGGCCCGCCATTGCGGCGGCGCGCTCCCGCTGGTAGCCATTCGGCCAGTGCGGCGCGGGCCGCTTTGGGAAGTGTGATCATGGTGTCGAGCGCGCGGCGGGCCGGTCTGTTGGAGATCCTGACCTTCGATCGCATGATCACGGGGCCGGTCATCCACCTGGTCTACTGGGCCGGCATGGGCGTGATCCTGGTGGCCGCCCTGTCGGTGGTGGGCGCCTCCATCGGCGTCGCCTTCCGCGAAGGCAGTTGGGCGGCGATACTTCTGGCCATCCCGGTGCTGGTGGTCGGGCTGATGGTGGTCGGCGCCCTGGGCCTGATCTGGCGGGCCATCTGCGAGTTCTACGTCGTCATCTTCCGTATCGGCGACGACCTGGCCGCGCTGCGGGCGGCCGCGGAAGAGGAAGCCCGCCGCGGGCGCTGAGCCCTAAGCCGGAAAGGTTACTTCCCACCGCCGGCGGCGCGGCGCAGGCCGATCTCGTCCAGGGCGGCGGTCTCGCGCCGGCGCTCTTCCTTCGCGACGGCGAAGCGGGCGTTGTCGGCCACCTGTTCGTATTTCTTCAAGGTCTCGAAGGCTTCGGCCAGGGCGTCGCGGGCGCCCTCCTCTTCGCGTAGCGTCGCGTCAATGACCTCCTGGGCAGCGGCCTTGCGCAGCCGCAGGCCCTGGGCGAAGCCGGCATGATACCAGCCGGCCTCGGCGTCGTCGCGGGCGCGCTGAGCCTCGACCTCGCCCTCGGCGATCAGCACCACCAGGCGCAGTTCCGCGGCGACCCGCCGCTCGACGATCTCCGACAGGCGCTTTTGCAAAAGCTCGACCTCGAAGTTCGAGAGCTTGATCAGCTGATCGGCCCACTTCATGCGGCGTCACCCGTGACAATGTCCGACAAGCGGTCAAAACCGTCCTGCAGACTGGTGATCTCTTCCTTGTCCTGGGCCAGGAACTGTTCCAGGGCGGGGTTCAGGCGGATGGCGCGGTCAAGCTGGGGATCGGAGCCGGCGCGATAGGCGCCGATGCGGATCAGCTCTTCCATATTGGCGTAGGCCGCCAGGGTCTGGCGCGCGTTGGTGACGATCTCGCGCTCCAGCGGCGTCTGGCAGCCGGGCATGGTGCGGCTGATGGACTTCAGGACATTGATCGCTGGGAACCTGCCGCGCTCGGCGATGGCGCGCTCCATGACGATGTGGCCGTCCAGGATCCCGCGCACGGCGTCGGCAATGGGTTCGTTATGGTCGTCGCCGTCCACCAGCACGGTGAACAGGCCTGTGATCGGGCCCGCCGTGGTGCCGTCCGGGCGGACCGGGCCGGGGCCGGCGCGCTCCAGCAGCTTGGGCAGCTCGGTGAAGACGGTGGGGGTGTAGCCCTTGGTGGTGGGCGGCTCGCCGGCGGCCAGGCCGATCTCGCGCTGAGCCATGGCGAAGCGGGTGACGCTGTCCATCAGGCACAGGACTTCCATGTCCTGGTCGCGCAGATATTCGGCCAGGGCCAGGGTCATATAGGCGGCCTGGCGGCGTTTCAGCGCCGGCTCGTCGGAGGTGGCGACCACCACGATGGCGCGCTCCAGCCCCGCCTCGCCCAGGGTCTCCTCGATGAATTCACGAACTTCGCGGCCCCGCTCGCCGATCAGCCCGACCACCACCGCATCACAGCTGGCCTCCCGGGCCAGCATCGACAGCAGCACCGACTTGCCGACACCAGAGCCGGCGAAGATGCCCAGGCGCTGGCCGCGGCAGGTGGTGGTGAAGGCGTTCATGGAGCGCACGCCCAGGTCCAGGCGCTCGCCCACCCGGCCGCGGGCGTGGGCGGGCGGGGGCGGGGCGCGCAAGGCGTAGGGGGCGATGCCGTGGGGCAGTGGGCCCTTGCCGTCTATAGGCTCGCCAAAGGCGTCGACGATGCGGCCCAGCCACGCCTTGGTGGGGCGCACCACGGCGCCGTCAGGCTGGACGCGGATCTCGGCCCCCGGGGCGACGCCCTCTACCGGACCGAAGGGCATCAGCAGGGCGCGGGTGTCGCGGAACCCCACCACCTCGGCGGCCAGGGGCTTGGCGCCGCGGCGCTCCACCTCGGCGCGGGCGCCGATGGACAGGCGGGTAAGGCCGCCGCTGGCCTCGATGAGCAGGCCATTGACCGCCGCCACCCGGCCCGAGACGGACAGGGGATCGATACGCTCAACGGCGGCGATAAGATTGCGCAAAGACGGAACCGGCCCCTCGGAAATCAGCAGGGCCGATGGTCGCCTCCGCCGGCTTAATCATTGACTAACTTTCGCCGCCGGGCGGGCCCTTGGCGCGGTCTTTTGGACGATCCGTCGCAGCCGCCTGGACGCTGGAACTGGCCCTGCGCGCCTGGGCGGAGAAATTCTGAGGGATTTTCACCCCCCAAACCCGCTCATCCCGACGAAAGTCGGGACCCAGGGCGGCCTATCAACCACCGGGATTCGTTCGTTTTCTGGTGAACCGGAACGCTCTCCTGGGTCCCGACTTTCGTCGGGATGAGCGGGGGTTGGGGGGTCATTTGGCGTCGGTCGGCGGCATCTGCATGCGCCGGCGCTGGGCCAGGGCGGCGCAGGAGGCCGAACCGATGGGACCGTCGACATCGTAGAGGAAGCACTCGCCTACGGCGACGCCGGCGGCGGCCTGGTGGTCGGCCACCTCCAGCCCGATCCACTCCTTCACCGGCAGGCGGCTGAGGTACAGGGTCACGTCGCTGTTGATGTAGCCCAGCCCCTTGTCGCCGGCGTGGGCGAATGGGCTGGCGAAGTCGGCGCAGAGGGCGGCGCGCATGAACGGGGTCAGGGGCGTTCCCTCCACCAGCTGGCGCACCTCGCTCATCCAGGTGCGGCGCGGGCCGACCTGGCCGATGCCGCCGCTGATCGGGCGCATGGCCCACATCCCGTCCATGCCGTTGTCCCGCGCCGGCGGGTCGGGCAGGTCCTCCGGCATGGCCGCCTCCCAGTTGGGCCGGGCCCAGACCTGGCCCTCCGGCGCTTCGCCGCGACGCAGATATTGGCTGGTGGCGCGCGCGACGCTGACGCCGCCGCTGATGAACTCGGCGTCGATGACCTTGATCCGGCCGCCGTCGCGCACCACCCGCGTGGCGATCTCGATCGGCGAGAAGTCCGGCAGGCGGTACATATCCACGGTCAGGCGCGCGGGCATGAATTCCGGATCACCGTGGCGCTGCTCGATCTCGAAGGCCAGCAGGCCGACGATCACCCGGCCGTGCAGCGACTGCGGATTCCACGGACCCCGGCTGACCGGATTGGCGAGGTAGCCGGCGCCGCCGCGCTGGAAGAAGGCTTGGTTTTCCATCGCGCCGGACCATGGCGGATTCGAAGCTTCAGGACGAGGGGGCGCCGTCACCGCTCGTAGACCACCACCGTGTCCTCCCGATAGACCGTCTCGCCGTAGCGGCGGAAGCCGGCCTTCTGCGCCACCCGAATCGAGGGGGCGTTGCCGGGGTCGATGATGCACCAGGCGCGGGGGGAGCCGAACCTCGCCTCGCCCCAGGCCAGGGCGGCGGCCAGGGCCTCGCTGGCATAGCCGCGGCCGTGCGACCAGGGCGCCAGGGCCCAGCCGACCTCGGGCGCGTCGTTGAAGGGGTGGTCGAGGCCGCGGCGGAAATCGGCCAGACCCAGGTCGCCTGCATAGCGGCCGCTGGCCTTCTCCTCGACAGCCCAGAAGCCGTAACCCAGCAAGGCCCAGTGGCCGAGATAGCGCTGCAGCCGCCCCCAGGATTCGTCCGGGGTGGAGGCCCGCCCGCCGATGTGGCGCACTACGTCCTCGTCGCCCCACAGCGCGGCCAGGTCGGCGAAATCCGCCAGGGTGTGGGCGCGAAGGCGCAGGCGGTCGGTTTCGAGGACGGGAACGGCGGTCATGGGCGCTCCGGGCGGCATGGATCGTCACAGCCGCTTCGCACGGCGGCGCTACCGGCGGCAAGCTTCGGCGCACGCCTTTACAGCGAGCGGTGGACTCCCCTTATAAGCCGGCGGGAATGGGGCCTCATCCGTCGCCGGCGAACGCCAACAACAAGGGAGGCCAGCCATGGGCCGCAAGTACCAGAACATCCTCGAGACCATCGGCAATACCCCGGTGGTGCGGATCAACAAGCTGGGCCCCGAAGGGATCAACCTGTTCGTCAAGATCGAGGCCTTCAACCCCTTGGGCTCGGTGAAGGACCGCCTGGCGCTGGGGGTCATCGAGGCGGCTGAGAAGAGCGGCGTCCTGAAGCCTGGCCAGACCGTGATCGAGGCCACCAGCGGCAACACCGGCATCGGCCTGGCCATGGTCTGCGCCCAGAAGGGCTATCCCCTGGTGGTGACCATGCCCGAGAGCTTCAGCGTCGAGCGGCGCAAGCTGATGCGGTTCCTGGGCGCCAAGGTGGTGCTGACCCCCGCCGCCCAGCGGGCCACCGGCATGGTCGAAAAGGCCGTCGAACTGGCCGAGACCCACGGCTGGTTCCTGACCCGCCAGTTCGAGAACGAAGCCAACCCCGACATGCACTCGCGCACCACGGCCGAGGAGATCCTGGCCGATTTCGAGGGCGAGGCCCTGGACTACTGGGTCACCGGCTACGGCACCGGCGGCACGCTCAAGGGCGTCGCACGGGTGCTGGCCGAGAAGCGCCCCGACACCAAGATCATCGTTTGCGAACCAGAAGACGCCCAGCTGCTGGGCAGCGGCGCGCCGCAGGAACGAAAGCCCGACGGCTCTCCCGCCGCCGGTCACCCGGCCTGGAAGCCGCACCCCATGCAGGGCTGGACCCCGGACTTCATTCCCAAGCTGACCGGCGACGCCGTGGCCGCCCACAACGTCGACCAGGTGATCCCCATCCCCGGTCCCGAAGCCATCCGCACTAGCCTGGACCTGGCCCGCAAGGAAGGCATCTTCGTGGGCATCACCGCCGGCGCGACCCTGGCCGGCGCCCTGAAGATCGCCGCCGCCGCGCCCAAGGGCTCGACTATCCTGGCCATGCTGCCGGACACGGGCGAACGCTACCTCTCCACCCCCCTCTTCGCCGACATCCCCAGCGACATGACCGAGGAAGAGGTGGCGATCGTGCAGTCGACGCCGCTGTTCCGGACCTGAGGACGGTTCTCTTCCCCCTAGCTTCGCGTAGGGGAAGTGGATCGGCGCTAGCAGCGCCGAGACGATGGGGGCTTCGGCGGAGTGGAAACGCTAGCGTCAAGCTGGAGCCCCCTTCCCCGCTCCGCGGGTACTTCCCCCACCACTTCGTTCGGGGGAAGAGAGCGCCTCGAAGAACTACGGATGAGATTCTGAGACGACGCCCGACCGAGCGCCGCCTCGCCATCAGGCCCCTAAGCCGCCGCCATCTGCCCGCCGGCCAGGAAGTCCATCTTGCCCAGCGGCACGCCCTGGGCGCGCAGCAGCGCATAGGCCGTGGTGACGTGGAACAGGAAGTTGGCCAGGGAGAACTGCATCAGGAAGTCCGGCGCGGTGAAGGTCATGGTGCGACCCGGCAGGGGCAGTTCGATGGTGGCGCCGTGGCGGGCGTCCACCTGTTCCTTGGAGACCGTGTCGAGGAAGGCGATGGTCTTGGCGATCCGCGCCTTCAGCTCCGGGAAGGTGGTCTCGGTGTCCGGTATCGCCGGGGCGTCGACACCCGCAAGCCGGGCCGCGCCGCCCTTGGCCGCGTCGCTGGCTATCTGAACCTGGCGCGTAAAAGGGTGCATGTCGGGGGCAAGGCGGGCCTCGGTGTAGGTGGCAAGCGAGACGCCGTTCGCCTTGGCGTGGGCTTCGGCCTTGTCCAGGAAGCTGGCCAGATTCTGCAGCCCGCGGCGATAGGTGGGGATCGAGATGTCGTAGAGAGAGACGGACATGGTTGGCGTTCCTGGGCTGTGGTTGTTTGGGGTTGTGGTTGTCTGTGCGCTCCAGATAGGCGCCGCGGGCGGTGGGCGCCACTACCAGATCCCCGGGATCAGCCGGAACCGAACCCGCGCCGCATAGCCGGCATAGTCAGGGAACGCTTTGCTCAGCTCGCCCTCTTCTCCCACCGCCCGCACGGCGATGGCCAGGACCAGAATGGGCGTGGCCGCGAACGCCCACCAGGATCCCAGCAGCAGGGGCTGGCCGAACAGGAATAGGATCGCCCCGGCATACATCGGGTGGCGGACCAGGGCGTAGGGGCCGGTGCTGATCACCTTCTGGCCACGCTCCGCCTGGATGCGGACCACCGGGGCGGCAAAGGTGTTCTCCCTGAACGTCAGCCAGACGATGGCCATGCAGGCCGCGATCAGGGCCAGGCCGAACGCCTGCAGCATGATCGGCATGTCCGATCCGTGGAAGCGCTGAACATCCAGTCCGGCCAGTGCGGTCCAACCGGCATAGAACAGGCCGATGAACGCCATCAGCACCCGGTCCCAGGGCTTTTGCTCGCGCGAGATGGGGAACTTCATCCGCTCCGCCAGCAGCCCCGGATCGGTCCTGGCCAGCCAGATCGTGAATCCGGTACTGATTCCCGCCAGGGTCGCAAGGAACACCCAGGCCGCCGGCCAGTGCACCTCGCCGGCCGGAACGAACAGCAGCGCCGCCATCCCGGCGAGCCACAGGAGGTTCTGGACAATAAGCCGCAGGATCATGGCAAAGGCCCTCTACGCCAGCCCAGAAAGCCCTATTCCAGGCTGTTTTCCGCCACGATTCACGAAAGAGTCATCGCCCCTGCGACACCCGCGACAGCGGCGTCGCTTGCGGCGGAATCGCAAATCGGCTTAACGATTCGCTTCGTAAGAGCTTTCACCATTAACCAGTCTTAAATTAACTCGTTGGCAATGTGGCGGACGAGCGAGTTGAGTAAAACCCGGCAATCGTGAACTATACCGCCTGTGGGCGGGGAGGGGCCAATGCGTGTACTGTTGATCGAGGACGACAGCGCCACGGCGCAAGGCATCGAGTTGATGCTGAAGTCGGAAGGTTTCAACGTCTACACGACGGACTTGGGTGAGGAGGGCATAGATCTGGGCAAGATCTATGACTACGACCTCATCCTTCTGGACCTGAACCTGCCTGACATGAGCGGCATGGATGTGCTGCGGACTCTCCGGGTGGGAAAAGTCAACACGCCGATCATGATTCTTTCCGGCACGTCCGAGATCGACACCAAGGTCAAGACCCTGGGCGGCGGCGCCGACGACTACATGACCAAGCCCTTCCACAAGGAAGAACTGGTCGCCCGCATCCACGCTGTTGTGCGTCGCTCCAAGGGCCACGCCCAATCGGTGATCCGCACCGGCGACATCACTGTTAATCTCGACGCCAAGACGGTGGAAGTTAACGGCATCCGCGTGCATCTGACCGGTAAGGAATATCAGATGCTTGAGTTGCTTTCCCTGCGCAAGGGCACGACGCTCACCAAGGAAATGTTCCTCAACCACCTCTACGGCGGCATGGACGAGCCCGAGTTGAAGATCATCGACGTCTTCATCTGCAAGCTGCGCAAGAAGCTGGCCGCCGCCGCCAACGGCAAGCACCACATCGAGACGGTCTGGGGCCGCGGCTACGTGCTGCGCGATCCCCAGGAAGGCGCCATCGCCGCCTGATCCGGCCCTGGCCGCACACCTAGAGCTTAAAGTCATCGGGCGGCGGCGCGCATTGCGCCCCGCCCGAAACTACGTGAGGCTCCCCAAAGCGCCCGGAAGGCGTTTGGGGAGATGGCCGGATGGCCAGACTGGCAGTCCTGTTCGCCTGCGTGGCGGCCGCGTTCGCCCTGTTCTACCTGGGCGCTAGGAGCCCTGATCCATCGCCCGCCAGCGCGCCGGTTCAGGCGTTTTCGGCCGAACGGGCCATGGCCGACATCCGGGTCATCGCCCCGGTCCCCCACCCTACCGGCTCGACCGCCAACGCCGCGGTGCGCGATCACCTGATCAGGCGGATGACCGAGCTGGGCCTCTCGCCACAGGTGCAGCGGGCGGAGAGCCACACGGCGCGGGAGTTGGGCGCGGAGACCTATGTGTATGGCGCGACTGTGGAAAACGTCATCGGGGTGCTGCCGGGCAGGGACCGCGCCCTGCCCGCCGTGGCCCTGATGGCGCACTATGACAGCGTGCCAGGATCGCCGGGCGCCGCCGATGACGCCGCGGGGGTGGCCTCGGCCCTGGAGATCGCGCGGGCGATCAAGGCGCGGGGGGTTGCCGAGCGGGATGTGATGCTGGTGATCACCGACGGGGAGGAGGCCGGCCTGCTGGGGGCGGCGGCGTTCTTCGGCGAGCATCCGCTGTCGAAAAGGGTGGGTTTTGTCGTGAATCTGGAGGCCAGAGGGGGCGGCGGACGGGCGCAAATGTTCCAGACGGGGGCGGAAAACGCCGGCGGCGTGTCGCTTTTCGGACGCACCGCCACCCGGCCGCGGAGCAACTCCCTGATGGTCTTCGTCTACAGGATCATGCCCAACGACACCGATTTCACGGTTGCCGACGCCCGGCATGTCCCGGGCCTGAACCTGGCCTTCCTCGGCCGGCAGTTCGACTATCATTCGCCAAGCTCGACCATCGCCGCCCTCGACAAGGGCGCGCTGCAGAGCCTGGGCGAGCAGGTGCTGGGGCCGGCCATGGCGGTGGCGTTCGCGCGGTCGCTGCCGGCGCCGGGGCCGGACCTGGTCTACGGCGACCTGCCGGGCGGGCTCATGGCGGCCTATCCGGCTTGGGGCGGGTGGGTGTTGCTGGCGGTCGCCGGCGGGCTGAC
>DASVMY010000047.1:0-26814 GCA_036384135.1 Caulobacteraceae bacterium
CGCGGCGCCAGGCTGACCAGCTGGCCCCGCGCGTTCCAGACCACCGAGCGGCTGAGGATCCGCCGCGCCCTTAGCGGATCGCCCCATCGCGCCGAGGTCCAAGCCAGGACGCAGCCGGCCTCGCCCCGCGCCGAACAGGCCGGGACCGGGGCGCCGGGATCATATTCGTCAGCCGGCGCGATGGTCTCGATCAGATAGGCCGCCACCAGCCGTGACCTGAGCTCCGGGTCGGCCGCGATCTCATCCCGCAGCAGTCGCGCGCCCAGGCTACCGCCCTGCTCCACCCCCACCAGGATGAAGGGCCGGCCGTGGTTATAACGGTCCAGGTAGAACCGGAACGCCGTGCGCACGTCGCCATAGGCGAAGCGCCGCGCCTCCAGGGCGTCCAGCCACAGGGTCAGAGAGGTGTAGAGGCTGGCCTGGCGGTAGCGGGGGGCGAACATCCGGCCCGCGTCGGCGAAGGGCGCGGCGTAGTTGGGCAACATCACCCGCGCCAGCTGCTCCGAAGCGCCCCGGTCGTGGATCGGTCCGTTCCAGTCCTCGCCACCGTCGAAGGTGGTGGGATGGATGAAGAAGACGTCGGCGGCGGGTCCAGCGGGCGCCTCGGCCGGCGGCGGCATCAGCCAGGCGTCGGCCCTGGCGTAGTCAGGAGCGGGCGGGGGGCGATAAACCGAATAGGGAATCTGCGGGTCCAGCAGGGCCTGCAGGATATCGTCGTGCCAGATGGCCAGGGCCGCCACGGCCAGGACGGCTAACAAGCCGCCGGCCATCGCCAGCCACAGCCTTGGTCCCCGCCAACGCGCCATGGCCAGCAGCTACATCAGAGCCGCGCCCCAGGCGAGCGCCGATCAGACAGAATGCACATTGGGCGTGCGCACATGCTCCAGCTTGAACCCCATCCCCACCACGCGCGCCGGAATGCGCCGCAGGAGGGGGAAGAGATTGAACAGCTTCGCCGGCCAGGGCGCCCGCGGCGCCGCGGTGGCCTTCAGCACCGCCCCGATCACCCGCCGCTGGATGGTCAGCTGCACGGCCTGCATCCGCGCGGTGGGGCGGTAGCGCTCCGCCTGGACCTTGTTCAGGTCCTCGAAGGCCAGGGTTCCGGCGCCTAAGGGGCCGGCCAGGGCGTTGGCCGCCGCCACGGCGTCCTGGATTGCCAGGTTGATTCCCACACCGCCCACCGGCGACATGGCGTGGGCGGCGTCGCCGATGCACAGCAGGCCGGGCCGCGCCCAGGTCGTCAGCCGGTCCACCGCCACGGTGAGCAGCTTGACCTGGTCCCAGTCCTCAAGTTCCTGAACCCGGTCGGCGAAGCGAGGCACGGTCTCGGCGATGGAGACTTTCAACGCTTCCAGACCATCGGCGCGCACCCGATCATAGCCGCCCTTGGCGATGAGATAGGCGCACTGGAAATAGTCGCCGCGCGGGAGGGCGACAAAGACCCGCCCCACGTCGATGCGGCCAAGCGGAATCTCCTCGTCGCCGGGGCGCCGCGAGAGCCGCATCCAGAGCACGTCCATGGGCGCGCCCAGGTCCTTTACAGGCAGTCCGGCCTTGTCCCGCAGCAGCGAGGTGCGGCCATCGGCGGCGATGACCACATCGGCGCGGATCTCGAACGGCCCCTGCGACCCGACGGCGGTGACGCCCACGACCTTGTCGCCATCCAGGATCAGGCCGGTAGCCTCGGTGCTCAGGCGCAGGTCGAACTCGGGGAAGGCCGCCCCTTCCCTCGCCAGGAAGTTCAGGAAATCCCACTGCGGCATCAGGGCGATGAACCGGGCGTGGGTGGGCAGGTGGCGCAGATCCGCCAGGTGGATCACGTCGGGGCCGATCTGGCCGGTCAGCTGCTCGAGGCGGTCGTGGGGGACCTTGAGGAAGCGGTCCAGAAGGCCCAGCTCCCACATCGCCTCCATGGTTGAGGGATGCACCGTATCGCCTCTGAAATCCCTCAGGAAATCACCGTGCTTCTCCAGCACGGTCACTCGCACCCCGGCCCGCGCCAGGATGTAGCCGAGCATCATCCCCGCCGGCCCTCCCCCGGCGATGCAGGCCTGGGTGTGGAGGGGGCTGGCCGGGGGCTGGGGCATTGAAGCCTACCGGTACGGATCGGGCTGTGACAGGTAGCGGGTGATGTAGTCGGCGGCGCCATCTTCAAGACTGGTGAAGGCGCCGGGGTAGCTGGCCGCCCTCAGCCGATCCATCCGGGCTTGGGTGAAATACTGGTAGCGCTCGGCGAGTCCCGGCGGCATGTCGACGTACTCGATCTGGGGGTCGGCGCCGGCCGCCTTGAACACCGCCAGGGCCAGGTCGTTGAACGACCGCGCCTGGCCCGAGCCCAGATTATAGATCCCCTGCGCGGTCTCGCTGGTGGCCAACCAGGCTGCCACCTCGGCCACGTCGCGCACATAGACGAAGTCGCGCAGTTGGCCGCCGTCGGCATAGTCCGGGTGATGGGACCGGAACAGCTTCACCGGCCGGCCCGCCGCCACGTCCGGCCAGATCTGCGAGACGACCGAGCGCATGGCGCCCTTGTGACCCTCGTTGGGGCCATAGACGTTGAAGAACTTCAGCCCCGCCCAATGCGGCGGCGCAGCGCCCCGAGCCGCTTCGCGCGTGGCGAAGAGGTCGAACTGGGCCTTGGACCAGCCGTAGGCGTTGAGGGGGCGCAGGGCCGCCAGGGCCTCGAACGCCGGGTCGTCGTCAAAGCCCAGGGCGCCATCGCCATAGGTGGCCGCCGAGGAGGCATAGATGAACCGCCGCTGCATCCGCGCGCACCAGCGGAACAGGTCCCGCGACAGGCAAAAATTGGTCTGCAGGATCAGGTCGGCGTCCGGCTCCATGGTCGAGGAGACGGCGCCCATGTGGACCACCAGCTCCACCGCCTCGCCATGGTCGGCAAGCCAGTCCCAGAGGCCCTCCGGGGCCACGAAGTCGGCGATGGGGTGTTTGGCGAGGTTGCGCCACTTGCCGGCGTCGGCCTGGCGCAGGCGATCGCAGACCACCACATCCACGGCGCGGTCCTGCGCCAGGCGCGCGGCGATGTTCGAGCCGATGAACCCGGCGCCGCCGGTGACCAGCACGACACGGCGCGTCACTGGCCAGACCCCAGTTTACGCAGGGTGGCGGTGGTGGAGTGGCCGTCCACGAAGGCGGCCAGCTTGACCTCGCCGCCATAGGCCGCGACCACCTCATGGCCGACCACGCCCTCGACGGTGTAGTCGGCGCCTTTGATCAGGACGTCGGGCCGCGCCGCGGTGATCAGGTCTAGGGGTGTGTCCTCGTCGAAGGGGACGACCAGATCCACCGACGACAGGCCGGCCAGGACCACCGCACGCGACTCCAGGTCGTTCGCCGGCCGGCCCTCGCCCTTCAGCGCCCGCACCGATCGGTCGGTGTTCAGCCCCACCACCAGCCGGTCGCACCAGGATCGCGCCTGCGCCAGGTAAGCGATGTGACCCGGATGCAGGATATCGAAGCAGCCGTTGGTGAAGCCGACCTTGAGGCCGCGGGCGCGCCACCGGGCGATCTGGCGGACCATGCGCTCGGGCGCTGCCACCTTGGCCTCCGACGGCGCCAGGGCGGCGGCCAGCTCGGCCTCGATCAGTTCCTCGGGGGTCGCCGTCGCGGTGCCGGCCTTTTCCACCACCACGCTGGAGGCCAGCAGGGCGAAGTCGATGGCCTGTTCGATGGTGGCCCTGGCCGCGAGGGCCAGGCCTAGCGCCGCCAGGGCGGTGTCGCCGGCGCCGGAAGTGTCAAAGACCTCGGGTGGGGGGCGGCTGAAGTGGCGCACGCCCTGGCCGCGCACGGCCAGGGACATGCCCTTGGCGGCGCGGGTGACCACGATCGCCTGGCATTCGGTCAGTTCCAGGGCCCGCGCCAGGGCCGCCTCTACCTCCGCGTCGGTCTCCGCTGCCAACTCGGTGGCGTAGGCCAGTTCCGCGGCGTTGGGCTTGATCAGGCCGGCGGCGCCATAGCGGCGGAAGCTGCGGGCCTTGGAATCCACGATCAGCACTGCCCCAGAGGCTGCGGCGGCCGCCAGGCACGCCTCGATCACCGCCGCCGAGGCGACGCCCTTGCCGTAGTCGGAGAGTAAGATCGCGCCGGCGCCTCGCGCCGCGTCGTGGATGGTGCGCACCAGCCGCCGTTCCACTTCGCCGCCCACACTATGGGTCTCTTCCAGGTCCACGCGCAGCAACTGCTGGCCCTGGGAGACGAAACGGGTCTTGACCGTGGTGGGACGGCCGGGATCGGGGATCAACGAGCCCTCGATGCCGTCTTCCTGACCGATCAGGCGCAGCGCCTCCTTGCCCGGCCCATCGTCGCCGATCACGCCGACCAAAGCCGCCAGTCCGCCCAGAGCGGCGACGTTGCGCGCCACATTTCCCGCCGCGCCCAGCATCACCGCCTCGCCGGAGCGGGCGAGGATCGGGATCGGCGCCTCGGCCGACACCCGCGTCACCTCGCCGTGCACGAAGCGGTCGACCATGACGTCGCCCACGGTCACCACGCGGACACCCGCCACCGCGGCCAGGAGCTGTTGAAGGGCCGATAGGTCCATGTCTGAGGGTCTGCCCCCGGGGGGCGCGGCGGTCAACCGGCCCTCGGCCGCTTGGCCAGGGCGTCGAATTCCAGCAGCTCGGCCACCAGGGGGCCGAAGTCCCTCAGCGCCAGCATGTTGGGCCCGTCCGAGGGCGCGTGGTCAGGGTCGGGGTGGGTCTCGATGAACACCGCCGCCACCCCCACCGCCACCGCCGCGCGCGCCAGCACCCCCACATATTCCCTCTGGCCGCCGGAACTGGCCCCCTGCCCGCCCGGCTGCTGCACCGAATGGGTGGCGTCGAACACCACCGGGCAGCCGATCTGCGCCAAAATCGGCAAGGCGCGCATGTCGGAGACCAAGGTGTTGTAGCCGAACGAGGCGCCGCGCTCGCAGGCCATGACATCGGGGTTGCCCGCCTCCAGGGCCTTGGCGATGACGTTCTTCATGTCCCACGGGGCCAGGAACTGGCCCTTCTTGATGTTCAGCGCCTTGCCCGTCTGGGCGGCAGCCACGATCAGGTCGGTCTGACGGCTGAGGAAGGCCGGGATCTGCAGCACGTCCACAGCCTGCGCCGCCCGCGCGCACTGGTCGATCTGGTGCACGTCGGTGAGCACCGGCAGGCCGGTCGTCTCGCGAATCTCGGCGAAGATCGGCAGCGCCTCGTCCAGGCCGATCCCCCGCGCCGCCGCGCCGGAGGTGCGGTTGGCCTTGTCGAAGGAGGTCTTGTAGACCAGCCCCACCCCCAGGCTCCTGGCGATTTCCTCCAGGGCGTGCGCCGTCTCCAGGGCGTGGGCTCGGCTTTCCAGCTGGCAGGGCCCGGCGATCAGGCTCAGGCGCTCGCCATTGCCGATGCGCACGCCAGGACCCTCGCCGGCCCGGACAATGACAACGGAACTTGGCTGCATATGCGGCGCTCCTGACCCCGACGGCGGATCCGGCGGTTGCGGGCCGTAGAAGTGACCGCATGACCGTTCCGGCGCAAGGCGCTTGCGGATCGGTTCGCGCGTCCAAATATCAATGTTATAATCTTAGAGAGACCCAAGAAGTCGGCGCCCATGACGAACGGGACAGACGCCCAGACCGCCTCTAGCGACCTTGAACTTCATAAGGCCCCGGCTGCTTTCCGCAGCGTGGTCGCCATCGCCTCCGACAACTGGGAATTCGGCACGCTGACCTTCGTGTTGCCGTCGGGGCGAGAGATCTTCATTCAGGGCCACAGCCCCGGACCCGACGCCCGCCTGATTGTCCGCGACTTCCACTTCGTCGACCGGGTCCTGGCCGCTGGCGACATCGGCTTTGGCGAGGGCTTCATGGCCGGCGAGTGGGACACGCCCGACCTCTCAGCCGTGCTGGAGGGCTTCACCGCCAATATCGACCGCACCCAAAGGCTGCTGGTGGGCCGGCCCTTGGTGCGGGCGCTGAACTTCCTCTCCCTGCTGTTCCACCGCAACAGCCGCCAGGGCGCGAAGCGCAACATCGAGGCCCACTATGACCTCGGAAACGCCTTCTACTCCAGCTGGCTTGACCCCTCGATGACCTATTCCTCCGCCCGCTACGAGGCCCCCGGCCAGTCGCTGTCGGACGCCCAGCGCAACAAGTACGCCAGCCTCGCCCGCCAGATCGAACTGGGGCCAGAGCACACCGTGTTGGAGATCGGCTGCGGCTGGGGCGGCTTCGCCGAGTTCGCGGCCAAGGAGATCGGCGCCAGGGTCACCGGTGTCACCATCTCGCCGGCCCAGTACGAATTCGCCCGCAAGCGCCTGTTCGACCTGGGCCTGGCGGAGCGAGCGGACATCCGCCTGATCGACTACCGCGACGTAGAGGGCCAGTTCGACCGCGTCGCCTCCATCGAGATGTTCGAGGCGGTGGGCGAGGAATATTGGCCCGCCTACTTCAACAAGGTCCGCGACGTCCTCGCCCCCGGTGGCCGCGCCGGCCTGCAGATCATCACCATCCGCGACGAGCTGTTCTCGGTGTATCGGCGCCGGGCCGACTTCATCCGCAAGTACGTCTTTCCAGGCGGCATGCTGCCCAGCGAGGCGCGCCTGCGCGAGGAGACCGAACGCGCCGGCCTGGAATGGAGGAGCATCGTCCGCTTCGGCCAGAACTACGCCGACACCCTGGCGGAGTGGGCGCGGCGTTTCGAGGGCGCCTGGGACGACATCCGGGGCCTGGGTTTCGACGAGCGGTTCCGCCGCCTGTGGCGGTTCTATCTCAGCTATTGCGAGGCCGGGTTCCGGACGGAGCGCACCAATGTGGTGCAGCTGAGTTTGGGGCGGAGCTAGCGGAGCGCTGAGACGATGGGGCTCCAACGGAGAGCCGGCGCCCACGTCAAGCTGGAGCCCCCCTTCCCCCGCTTCGCGGGTACTTCCCCCCGCCACCCGGCTTGCGCCGGGTTCGGGGAAGAGAGAAGACATCGTCGCTCCGGATGCCTTCCCGACCGCCTTGCCCCTTGCGCGGGGCGCGCCGGCCCGCGATTTAGGGAGCGATGCTCAGTTCCGCCACGCCCCACCTCGCCCCTCACCCCGTCCCCGGCGTCGCCGCAAGCGTCCTGGACGCCATCGGCAACACCCCGCTGATCCGCCTGCACCGGGCCAGCGAGGCCACCGGCTGCGAGATCCTGGCCAAGGCCGAATTCATGAACCCCGGCCAATCGGTGAAAGATCGGGCCGCCCTGTGGATCATCCGTGACGCCGAACGGCGCGGGACGCTGCGGCCGGGCGGGCGGATCGTCGAGGGCACGGCGGGCAATACCGGCATCGGCCTGGCCATGGTCGGCACGGCGCTGGGCTACCGCACGACCATCGTCATTCCCCGCACCCAGAGCCAGGAGAAGAAGGACGCCATTCGCCTGGCTGGGGCTGAGCTGGTGGAGGTGGACGCCGTCCCCTACGCCAACCCGATGAACTATGTGAAGTATTCCGGTCGCCTCGCCGAAGAGCTGGCCGCCAAGGAACCCGGAGGCGCCATCTGGGCCAACCAGTTCGACAACGTCGCCAACCGCCAGGCCCACGTGGAGAGCACCGGTCCCGAGATCTGGGAACAGACCGGCGGCAAGGTGGACGGCTTCATCTGTGCGGTGGGCTCCGGCGGCACCCTGGCCGGCGTCGCCCAGGCGCTGCGGGACAGAAACCCCAACGTCGCCATAGGTTTGGCCGATCCTTTTGGGGCTTCACTTTATGAGTACTACGCCCATGGCGAGCTCAAGTCCGAGGGAACCTCGATCAGCGAGGGCATCGGTCAGGGCCGCATCACCGCCAACCTGGAAGGCCTGACCATCGACCACCCCTACCGTATCTCCGACGAGGAGATGCTGCTGGAGGTCTATGCCCTGGCCCAGCAGGAGGGCTTGGTGATGGGCGGTTCCACGGGCATCAACGTCGCCGGCGCTGTTCGCCTGGCCAGGGACCTGGGGCCAGGCCACACCATCGTGACCATCCTTTGCGATCACGGTTCACGCTATCAGAGCAAGCTCTTCAACCCGGAATTCCTGAGGGAGCGGGGGCTGCCGACGCCGCCGTGGCTGGCATGAACCCATTGGTCGATACCGCCTGGCTGGCGGAGCACATCGACGACCCCAAGGTCGTGATCCTGGACGCCAGCTGGCACATGCCCGCCGCCGGACGCAACCCGGCCCAGGAGTATGCGGACATGCACATCCCCGGCGCCGTGTTCTTCGACATCGACGCCATCAGCGATCATTCCAGCGACCTGCCGCACATGCTGGCCTCGCCGCAGGACTTCGCCACGGCGGTGCGGCGGATGGGGGTCGATGCGGACTCCACGGTGGTGGTCTACGACAGCCTCGGTATCCTGTCGGCGCCGCGCGTGTGGTGGAACTTCCGTCAGATGGGACACGACCAGGTCTTCGTCCTGGACGGCGGCTTGAAGGCCTGGCTCGACGAGGACCGGCCCGTCGAGACCGGCTGGCGCGAATCCCCGCACGGGGAATTCAAGGCCCACCCCAGGCCCAAACTGGTCCGTGACGTCGAAGAGGTCCGCACCGCCCTGGCTGACGGCGCCGAACAGATTGTGGACGCCCGGGCGGCTGCGCGGTTCACTGGCGAGACCCCCGAACCCCGCGCCGGCCTGCGCAGCGGCCATATGCCCGGCGCCCTGAGCGTGCCTTCCAGCGGCCTGGTCAAAGCGGATGGAACCCTGGTGTCGCCAAGGGAAATCAAGGTCGCCTTCGAGACGGCGGGGGTCGACCTGACGGGGCCGATCACCACCACCTGCGGCTCCGGCATCACCGCCTGCATCCTGGCGCTGGGCCTGGCGCGGATCGGCCGCAACGACGTGGCGGTCTATGACGGCTCCTGGACCGAATGGGGCGGCCGGGAGGACACACCGGTGGTCACGGGGTGATCCGGCTGGCGCGCCCCGACGAGGCCGCCCTGCTGCCGGCCATCGAGCATGACTCCGACCAGACCATGCGCGACACCCCCTACGCCTACATCGCCGACATGCCCTGGGTCGCCGGGGATCACTACCGCCAGGTGGTGGAGGACGGCACGACCTGGGTGGCGACCGACGATCAGGACCGGCCCGTCGGCTTCGCGGCCTGCGGGGTCAAGGCGGACGGCGCCATCGTCTACCAGTTGTCTGTGATGCGCCACGCTCAGAAGCGGGGCCTGGGCCGCGCCCTGATGCGCGCGGCCATCGACTGGGCCAGGGCCAGCGGCTATCCGCGCCTGATGCTGACCACCTTCGCCGATGTGCCCTTTAACGCCCCCTTCTATCGCAGCCTCGGTTTCGAGGCGGTCGCGCAGCCGTCGCCGACCGCCAGCCTGCAGCACATGCTGGCGCACGAGGCGGCCATGGGCCACGATCCGGCCACGCGCGTGGGCATGGCGCTGGATCTCCGCGCGACTGGCGCCAAGCGCAAGCCTGGGGGACCCAGGCCATGAGCAGGCGGCCCAAGGAAGAGACCCGCCTGATCCGTGCCGGCATGTCCGCGCCGGGGCGTCTGGCCAAGACCGTCGGCCCGCCGATCCAGAAGGGCTCCACTGTCCTGATGCCCGACGCGGCCTCGCTCTATGACGAGAGCCAGACCACCTACGGCCGGGGCGGCCTGGCGGCTCAGAACGCCCTGACGGACGCCTTGTGCGAGCTTGAGGGCGCCAGGGCCGTGCGCCTGTTCCCCTCCGGCCTGGCGGCGATCACCGGGACCTTGCTGGCGGTGCTGAAGGCCGGCGACGAAATCCTGGTCACCGACACCGTCTACAAGCCCACCCGCCGATTCTGCGACAACGTCCTGACCCGCTATGGCGTGGCCGTGCGCTATTTCGAGCCGCGGACGGCTCCGGACGCCCTGCCCTGGTCGAACGCCACCCGCCTGGTGCTGATGGAATCCCCCGGCTCCCTGACCTTCGAGATGCACGATGTGCCCGCCGTGGCCGCCGCCGCCAGGGCGCGGGGCGTGCTCAGCATGGTCGACAACACCTGGGCCGCGGGCCTGATCTTCAAGCCCCTGGCCCATGGCGTGGACCTCAGCGTCCAGGCGCTGACCAAATATGTCGGCGGCCATTCCGATGTTTTCATGGGCTCGGCGGCGGCCGTGGACCCAGGCTTCTGCTCGGCCCTGGACCATGCCATCTGGGATTTCGGCTGGTCGGTGGCGGCCGAGGACGCCTACCAGATGCTGCGCGGCCTTCGCACCCTGCCCACACGGATGGCGCGGCACGGCCAGAGCAGCCTGGCCGTGGCCCGCTGGCTGGCGGAGCAGCCGGAGGTGCTCCAGGTCCTGCACCCCGCCCTGCCCGGCGCGCCGGACCACGCGCTGTGGAAGCGTGACTATACGGGCGCGGCGGGCCTGTTCGGCGTCGTGCTGCAGCCTGTCCCGGCCGCCAGGGTCGGCGCCCTGCTCGACACCCTCAAACTGTTTGGCCTCGGCTTCTCCTGGGGCGGCTTCGAGAGCCTGGCGCTGGACTGCGACCACCAGTTGGTCCACCGCAAGTTCCACCCTGCCTACGGTGGTCCGATCCTGCGTTTGAACATCGGGCTGGAAGATCCGGGTGACCTGATCGAGGACCTGAGGCGCGGTCTGGACGCGCTGAGGGAATAGGGCCGAAGTCTCTCAGTCCCCACACACCCGCTCATCCCGACTTTCGTCGGGATGAGCGGGTGTGTGGGGGTAGTTTCGTGGCCCATGAACGGCGGTGACGCGGGACGTCAGTTCACCGGCCGAACCCGTTGCGGATCAAAGGCCTCCGCGCCAGTGAGTTCGGCGTAGACCGCCGACAGCTGGCGAAAGACCCGGTCCCAGCCGTGTTGCTCGGCGGCGCGCATCCGCGCCGCGGCGCCCACCATCGCCACGTCGCGGGCGAACAGAGCCTCCACCGCCTCGGCGAAGTCCTCGGCCGTGGAACGGCGGGCCAGTTCGCCGACGCCACTGTCCACGCTCTCCGCCACGCCGCCGGAGTCTACTCCCACCACCGGCAGGCCGCTGGCCATGGCCTCCAGCACGATCAGGCCGAAGGGCTCGGCGTCGTTGGCGTGGACGAAGGCGTCGCAGCTGGCCATCAGGGCGGCCAGGTCCCCGGGGTCGGTCATGTAGGGCAGCTCGATCACCCGGTTGGACGCGGGCGCGGCGGCCGCGGCGCCCACCAGCAGCAGCACATAGGGATCGCCCAGGCGCTCCACCGCCTCCACCAGCACGTCCACCCGCTTCTCCCGCGCCGGGCGGCCGGCGAAAACCAGCAGCCGGTGGCGCGCGGTCAGGCCGAGGCGCCGGCGAAGGCCTTCCGGGTCGGCACGGGAAGGATGGAAGGTGTGGGTGTCCACCCCCAGCGGCAGGGCGATGGGCGAGGGCACGCCGGCCTCTTCCAGGCGCTGGGCCATGAACCGGCTGGGGGCCACGGCGCGATCAAAGCGGCGATAGATCTCGCCCCAGTGCCGACGCACGGGCCTCTCGGCCCATTCGCCGATGTGCAGGGCCGCCAGGGCGCCCAGATCCGTGTGGCAGAAGCCGACCACCGGGATGCCCAGGGTCGCGCCGGCCTTCAGCGCCGCCAGGCCCGGCGTATAGGGATCGCCGGCCTCGATGATGCTGGGCCTCTGGCGCATCAGCCGTTTCATCCAGGCGGTCTTGCCGACCGGCCAGCGGTAGCCGTCGCCGAAGGGCAGCGGCGCGGCGTAGATCGACAGGGCGCCGGCGCCGTCATGGCCGTCCCGCTCGCCCGGCACCACCAGGGTGTGACGCACCTGTGGCCGTTCGGCGGCGAACCAGGCGCGCTTGGCGGTGAGATAACGTTTCACCCCGCCGGAGCGGGGCGCATAGAGCATGGTGGTGTCCACCAGCCGCGGCCGTCCGTCGGGAGCGCGCCCGCCCAGCCGCGCGGCGCTGAGGCGGACAGCGCCGATTCCGGCGGCGCGAATACGATCGACGATTGAATGCGAGAACACCGGCCCAACGCCTCCACGTCCTAAACATAGTAACGCGTCGCGAAGATAGTAACGCGTAGGCGCCGCAGGCGCACGCTCTGCGCGCAAACCCTCCGTCCGCGGTGGATTGCCAACGCGGCGTGCGCCCCGCGAACCGTCCGACGACTCCCCATGCCTTACTGAAAGCATTTGCGTGTCAGTCCCATGACAGGACGCACGGGAGGGCTTGCCGGAAGCCGTCGCTCTCCAGTATCGAGCGGCCCCACGGTAAGGGGACGCATGGCCCGATTTCTCTTCGCGACCTGGGAAGGCGGCGGACACGTCCAGCCGATGATGCTCGTCGCCCGCGGCCTCGCCGATCGGGGCCATGAGGTCCTGGTGCTGAGCGACGCCTGCAACGCCGCCGACGCCGCCGGCGTTGGCGTACCCTTCCGCCCTTGGCGCACGGCGCCCTCCCGGCCCGACAAGTCCCCGGCCACCGATCCCCTGCGCGACTGGGAGCACAAGAGCCCGCTGGACGTGATCAACGGCCTCAACGAGGCGCTGATCGCCACCCCCGCCGCCGCCTACGCCCGCGACACACTGGAGGCGGCCGACGATCTGGGCGCCGAGGTCATCATCTCCCAGGAACTGCTGATGGGGGTGATGGCCGCCGCCGAGTCGCGCAACCTGCCCCTGGCCCTGCTTACGGCCAACATCTGGCCCTTCCCGACCATGCCCGGCGCGCCGCCCTTCGGCGGCGGCCTGCCGCCGGCGGCGGACGACGGCGTGGTGGACCTTTATCGAAGGATCGCGGAAGCCACGCGCGGCGCCTATCAGCCGGGCCTACCGGCGTTGAACGCCGCGCGAGCGGGCCTGGGCCTGACGCCGCTGGCCGATATGCTGGACCAGCTGGACGTGGCGCGCCGCATCCTGCTGGCCACCAGCACCGCCTTCGACGTGGTCAAGGACCCGCCCCTGCCCTTCACCCACGTCGGGCCCTACCTGGCCGA
Source organism: Caulobacteraceae bacterium (assembly GCA_036384135.1). Taxonomy (GTDB): domain Bacteria; phylum Pseudomonadota; class Alphaproteobacteria; order Caulobacterales; family Caulobacteraceae; genus Acaudatibacter. The sequence goes on from DASVMY010000047.1 coordinate 12,916, forward strand.
CCCGGCCTGGGTGGATCCGGCCTGGGCCGCGCCCTGGAGCAAGCGGCAGACCGACCCGCTGGTGCTGGTCACCTTCTCCAGCATGTACCAGGGCCAGGACCCCACGGTGCGCAACGTCATCGAGGCCATCGGCGGCATCGCGGCGCGGGGGCTGGTGACCCTGGGTCCCGTGCTAGACATCGCCGACTTCCCCGCCCCCGATAATGTGGCGGTGGTCAAGAGCGCGCCGCATTCCCAGATCCTGCCCCATTGCGCCGTGGTGGTGACCCACTGCGGCCACGCCTCGACCCTGCGGCCGCTGATGGCGGGCGTGCCGTTGCTTTGCCTGCCCATGGGCCGCGACCAGGACGACAACGCCGCCCGGGTCCTCACCGCGGGCGCCGGGATCAAGCTATTCCGCGACGCCGAGCCGGCGGCGATCGCGCAGGCCCTGAAGACGCTGATCGAAGACCCGGCCTATCGCATCGCCGCCGCCAGGCTGGGCGCAGCGATTACAGCCGACGTGGCGGCTCGTAGCGCCGAGGCGGAGCTGGAAGCGCTGCTGGGCTAGATTCGCAGCGTCAGTCCGCCGTCCGCGGCGATGGCCTGGCCGGTGACGAAGCCGCCGTCCTCGGAGGCCAGGAACAAAGCCACCCGCGCCACGTCGATGGGCTCGCCCAGGCGGCGCAGGACCGACTTCTTGGCCCAGACATCGGCGATGGCGGGTTCGGCGAAGCTGGCGGCGGTCATGCCGGTGCGGATGGCCCCGGGCAGCACGGCATTGGCGGTTATCCCATACTTGCCCAGCTCCAGAGCCAAGGTCCGCATCAGCCCCACCACACCGGCCTTGGAGGCGCAGTAGGCGGCCAGGCCATAGTCCGTACCGTTGGCCATGACGCTGGCGGTGCTGATCACCCGCCCGGCCGGCGACTTGACCAGGTGCGGGATCGCTTCGCGGCACATCCGGAACACCGCTTTCAGGTTGACGTCCTGGACCCGGTCCCACGCCTCGTCGGTCATCTGGGCGGCCAGGGCGTTCGCGGCGACGCCGGCGTTGTTGTAGAGAACGTCCAGCTGGCCGAAGGCTTCCAGAGCCCGGCCGATGACCCGCGCTGGAGCATCGGCGCCCGCCAGGTCCACCGCCAGGGTCTCGATACTCGCGTCGTTGAAGGTCAGGTTCGAGCCTGGCCGGTCCACCGCCAGCACCTTGGCCCCTTCAGCGGCGAAAAGCTCGGCGCTGGCCCGCCCGATCCCCGACGCCGCCCCGGTGACGATCGCCGCCCTATCCGTCAGTCGCGCCATGGCTTCCTCCTTGATTGTTGGGACTAGAGTGCTTGCCTGACGTCGCGTGCGTCCAATTCAAATCGATGCGCAAACGACATCCGGGGAGGATGCGATCATGATCAAGCTGACCTTCTGTCTGGTCCGGCGGCCGGAATTCACGCGCGAGGCGTTCCAAGCCTATTGGTTCGACCGCCACGCGCCGCTGGTGGCCAGCGTGGGGGAGGTGCTGCGCATCCGCCGCTACGTCCAGCTTCACAGCCTGCCGGTGGATGCATCGGCCGCCCTGCGCGTCACCCGCGCCGGCCCCGAGGGTTTCGACGGGGTGGCGCAACTGTGGTGGGACAGCCTGGAGGACATGGCGGCGACGGGGGCCGACCCCAAGGCCGCTGAGGCTGGCCGCCTGCTGCTGGAGGATGAGCGCAAGTTCATCGACCTGGAGCGATCGCCGCTCTGGTGGGGCGAGGAAAAGGTGATCTTCTGAACATGGCCGCGATGGACCCGGTCCTGGACGCCCTGAACGCCCGCCCCCTGCCAGCCTGGTACGACGACGCCAAGTTCGGGGTCTTCATCCACTGGGGCGCCTTCGCCATTCCCGCCTTCGCCCCGCGGGTGGGCTCGATTGGCGAGGCTTTCGCCAACGACTACGACCGGGCGGTGGCGATGACGCCCTATACGGAATGGTACTGCAACGCGATCAAGGTCCCCGGCACGCCGTCGGCGGCGTTCCACAAAGCCAACCATGGCGATGCGCCGTATACGGACTTCAAGGCGCCCTTTGAGGCTGGCCTGGCAAAATGGGATCCGGCGGCCTGGGCCGAGGCGTTCCGTGACGCCGGCGCTCGCTATGTGGTGCTGGTGACCAAGCATCACGACGGCCTCTGCCTCTGGCCCAGCGCCATCGCCAACCGTCATCAGGCGAACTGGACCACATCGCGCGACATCGTCGGCGAGTTGGCGGCGGCCGTCCGCGCCGAGGGATTGCGGTTCGGGGTCTACTATTCCGGCGGCATCGACTGGACGTTCAACCGGCGCCCGATCCGCACCCTGGCGGACTTCATGGCCTCCACCCCAGGCGGCGATTATCCCGCCTATGCCCTGGCCCAGACGCGGGAACTGATCGACCGCTATGAACCCTCCGTGCTCTGGAACGATATCGCCTGGCCGACCGGCCCGAAGGCGCTATATCGTCTGTTTACGGACTACTACGCCGCCGTGCCGGATGGCGTGGTCAACGACCGTTGGGTCACCGCAAGTTTTCGTCGCAACCTTATGAAAATTCCGTACTTTCGCCACCGCGCCGACGCCAGGCTCAAGGCCGCCTTGGCCCGCCGCAAGGGAGCGCCGAGCAAGGGTGTCATTCCCCAGGTGGTTCCGCACAGCGACTTCCGCACGCCCGAATACACCGGCTTCCCCAGGACGCAGGCCAAGAAGTGGGAGGCGACCCGCGGCATGAGCCATTCCTTCGGCTTCAACCGCGACGACACCGAGGACGACTATGCCTCGGGCGATGAGTTGATCGGCGACTTCATCGATGCCGTCTCGCGCAATGGCAACCTGTTGCTGAACGTCGGCCCACGCGCCACCGACGCCGGCATTCCCGAAGAACAGCTGTCACGGCTGGAACAGTTCGGCGCCTGGCTGCGCGCCAATGGCGAGGCGATCTACGCCACCCGCCCCTGGACCCGCTCCGACGGCGTCACCGAAACCGGCCAGGCGGTGCGGTTCACGCAGTCTCCGGGGCGATTGAACGTGATCTTCAAGGGCGAAGTCACTGGCCAGTGGGCTGTGGTCAAGGATCTACGGGTGAATGGCGTGGCGCGGCGGTTGGCGGATGGGTCGCCGGTCGGCCTGGACCAGGTCGGCCCAGACCTGGCGCTGACGTTCGCCGGCCCGCTCGCAGACAGGGTAGCAACGGCCGTGGCGATCGACTTGGCCTGATAGGCCCCTCAGCTGGCCGCCAGGATCATGTTGCGCACCTGCGGATAGATCTGGGTCGACCACTTGCGGCCGCTGAACACGCCATAGTGGCCGACGCCGGGCTGCAGGTGGTGGCGCTTGCGGTTGGCGAAGATGCCCGTACACAGGTCGTGCGCCGCCACGGTCTGGCCCACCGAACAGATGTCGTCGCGCTCGCCCTCGACGGTGAACAGGGCCGTCCGGCGGATGGCGGCCGGATTGACCTTGCGGTTACGCCAAACCAGCTCGCCCTTGGGCAACAGGTGTTCCTGGAATACCCGGCTGACGGTCTCCAGATAGAACTCCGCCGTCAGGTCCAGCACCGCGAAATACTCGTCGTAGAAGGTCTTGACGGTTTCTGCCTCCTCAGTGCGACCGACGGCCAGGTGGGCGTACATATCCGCGTGCGAGGCGAAGTGGCGCTGAGGGTTCATCAGCATGAAGGCGGTCAGCTGCATAAAGCCCGGATAGACCCGCCGCCCCGCGCCCGCATACCGGGCCGGCACGGTGGCGATCAGCTCTTTCTCGAACCATTCGATGGAATGGTTGGTCGCCAGTTCATTGACCTTGGTGGGGTTGATCCGGGTGTCCACCGGCCCGGCCATCAGGGTCATGGTCACCGGGGTGGCCGGGTGGTCGTCCTCGGCCATGATCGCCACCGCCGCCAGGGCGTGGGCGCAGGGCTGGCAGACCGACATCAGGTGTGAGCCCGGGCCAATGGCTTCCATGAAGGCGATGACGTGCTCGACATACTCGTCGAACCCGAAGGCCCCGGCGGCGACGGGCGCCTCGCGGGCGTTGCGCCAGTCGGTGATGTAGACGTCATTGTCCGGCAGCAGGGTCTCCACCGTGCCGCGCAGCAGGGTGGCGAAGTGCCCCGACAGCGGCGCCACCAGCAGGATGCGCGGTTGCTCCGGATCGCCCGCCTTGCGAAATCGGACTAGGTTGCCAAAGGGCGTGGTCGAGACAATCTCCTCACGGACCGGGACGTCGTCGGCGCCGATGCGCACGGTGCGAAAGCCGTAGTCCGGACGCTCGTGGGTCACTCCCGCGCGGCTGAACATCTCCCAGCCGGCCGAGACCTGGGCCAGGGGTGGAACCTGCTTCACCCACGGCGGTCCGAAAGCCAGGACGGCGTTGGCCATGCCCGCCGCCAGGCGAGCGGGCGCCATCATGTCCGCCTGAGCCTGGAAGGCTTTGTAGCGCATGCGCCCTCGCGTCCCGCCGATCCCCTCGGCCGCTCGTTCCATGGCCCGATCACGAAGCCGAAGTCCCGGCCGCGCCAGTCCGCGCCCACGAACAGCCAACCGTTGCCGCCGGATGCGCCCTTTCAGGCGCCGCGCCGGCCCTCGGCGCCCAAGTTTGCGGCATTCGCCGACGGACCCGCCCTCGCCGCGCGCCGGGTTGGACGCTGGCCGGCGATCGGCTCTACGCCATCATTAAGCCGCCCGCGCAGAGGGCCCCGGAGACGCCGATGGCCAAGGCCTCGCTCACCATCAGCAGCCGCAACTATTCGTCCTGGTCTCTGCGCGGCTGGCTGCTGTGCAAATTCGCGGGCCTGTCGTTCGACACGGTGATGACGCCCCTGGACGACGCGGCCGCACGCGCCGAACTGCTGCTGCTCTCGCCATCCTTCTTGACCCCGTGCCTGACCTATGAGGGGATCAAGGTCTGGGACACCCTGGCCATCGCCGAGTTCCTGAGCGAAGTCGTGCCCGACGCCAGCCTGCTGCCAGCCGACCGGGCCGAGCGCAGCCGCTGCCGTTCGATTTGCGGCGAGATGCATTCGGGCTTCGCCAATCTGCGCGCCGCCCTGCCGATGAACCTCAAGGCCAGCCATCCGGGTTTCAAAGTCTGGGCCGGCGCCCAATCCGACGTCGATCGCGTTGTCACTATCTGGCGCGAGTCCCTGGCCATGACCGGCGGCCCGTTCCTGTTCGGTGAGCTTTCCATGGCCGACGCCATGTACGCCCCGGTCTGCACCCGCTTCGCCACCTACGACGTCAAGCTGGACTCGGTCTGCGCCGCCTATCGCGACCGCATCCTGGCCCTGCCGTTCATGAAGGAATGGACCGCCGCGGCGCTCACCGAGCCGGACGAGGTCGAGGAACTGGACGTGGAGTTCTAGTCGCCGCAGGCGCAGTCGCCGCCGCAGCCACCCGCTGACGCACCCGCTCGGGCGGCCCTCGCCTTCCGGATCATGCCCTTGAGGACCATGTTCCAGGCTGTCCAGCCGGCCGCGGCGGCGACGATCAGATAGACAATGATCCACTGCGCCATCAGCCGGCGCCCAGGGCTACCGCGGTGCGGTAGGTGACGAAGGCCGCCGCATAGGCCAAGCCGATCATGTAACTGAACATGATGATCGGCCAGCGCCAGGAGTTGGTTTCGCGCTTCACCACGCCCAGGGTGGAGGCGCATTGTGGGGCGAAGACGTACCAGGCCAGGAAGGCCAGGGCCGAGGCCAGGGACCACTGGTGGGCGAGGTGGGCGCCCAGCACGCTGCTGGCCCCTTCGCCGCCCTGGATGGCGTAGACGGTTCCCAAAGCGCCGACAGCCACCTCCCGCGCCGCCATGCCCGGGATCAGGGCCACGGCCATCTGCCAGGAGAAGCCGATCGGGGCCAGGACGGGCTGGATGGCATGGCCGATCATGCCGGCGAAGCTGTAGTCGATGGCCGGCCCCTTGGCCCCCGCCGGGGCGAAGGGGACTGTAGAGAGGAACCAGATCAGCACCATCATCGACAGGATGATCGTGCCTGCCCGCTGCAGGAAGATCTGCGCTCGCTGCAGGACGTTGCGCGCCACGTTCATCGGGTCGGGCAACTTGTAGGCCGGCAACTCCATGATGAAGGGTTCCGACGCCCCGCGCCAGAACACCTTGCGCACCACCCAGGCCACGGCCAGGGCGCTGACCAGGCCGAGTGCGTAGAGGCCGAAGAACACCAGCCCCTGAAGACTCAGGAACCCGTACACTTCGCGCCGGGGCACGAAGGCGCCGATGATCAGGGTGTAGACCGGGATCCGCGCCGAACAGGTCATCAGCGGCGCTACCAGGATGGTGGTCAGCCGGTCGCGCTTCTGGTCGATCACCCGCGTGGCCATGATGCCGGGGATGGCGCAGGCGAAGCTGGAGAGCAGCGGGATGAAGGCGCGGCCGTGCAGGCCGGCGCCGCCCATGATCCGGTCCAGCAGGAAGGCCGCGCGGGCCATGTAGCCGAAGTCTTCCAGCAGGATGATGAATAGGAACAGGATCATGATCTGGGGCAGGAACACCACGACGCTGCCCACGCCGGCGATGACGCCGTTGCAGATCAGGCTCTTGAGCACGCCGTCCGGCAGGCTGGCCCCCACCAGAGCGCTCAACTGGTCGAAGCCGGCGGTGATCAGGTCCATGATCGGTTGGGCCCAGGTGAACACCGCCTGGAACATCAGGAACAGCACGCCCAGCAGGATGACCAGCCCAGCCACCGGATGCAGCAGGACGCTGTCCAGCCGCCCGGTCCAGGTGTCGGGCCGCTTGGGCGGCGTCACGCAGGCCTTCAGAATCCGCTCGGCGTCACGGTGCAGGGCTCGAATCTCGGTCGCTGAAGGCTCATGCCAGTCGGCGGCGTGGCCGGCGCCAGGCGCGGTGGCCCGCGTCTCGACGGTGCGGACCAGGTCCTCGATGCCGCGCTTGCGGGTCGCCACCGTGGCGACCACGGGCATGTCCAGTTCCCGCGACAGCCGCTCGGTGTCGATGTCCAGGCCCTGGCGCTGGGCGATATCGATCATGTTCAGGGCTAGCACGGCGGGGCGGCCGACGGCCTTCAGCTCCAGCGCCAGGCGCAGCACCAGGCGCAGGTTGGTGGCGTCGGCCACGCAGACCACCACGTCGGGCGGAGTCTCGCCGGCCAGGCGGCCCAGGACGGCGTCCCGCGTCACCACCTCGTCGGGGCTGCGGGCGCGCAGGGAATAGGTGCCGGGCAGATCCAGCACCGTGACCTTGCGCCCGTCCGGGGCGGTCAGGTGACCTTCCTTGCGTTCCACGGTGACGCCGGCGTAGTTGGCCACCTTCTGACGCGAGCCGGTCAGGGCGTTGAACATCGCCGTCTTGCCGGAATTGGGGTTGCCCACCAGGGCCACGCGCAGCGGCGCGGCCAGGCCAGGCGACTCTATCGGCGGCGGCCGGGAGGTCAGTTCCAGAGCGGCGCTCATATACCGGTCCGCACCATTACCCCACGGGCGTCGCGCCGGCGCAGGGCCACGCGCATGTCGTCCAGCTTCACTGCAATGGGATCGGCGCCGAACAGGCCCTCGTGCAGGATCTCGACCTTGGCGCCTTCCACGAAACCCATTTCCAGCAGCCGGCGCTCCAACTCCGCCGCCGGCAGGTCGCCGGAGGCCGCGCCGCCGGGCGCCGCGACGCTGGCCACCACGCCGAAGAATCCGCGCCGGCCCGCGCCCAGAGATGTCACGATCTCGGTGGCGGGTTTCGGTGGCGGATCGAACTCGGGAAGTCTGCGCACGGGCGAACTCAAATCTATCCTGTCGATAACGATTATCAATAGCAGTCCAGGGAAGCCTGAAGCAACGACAATGCGCCGTCAGACATCGCCGAAACGTCGCACCAGGTTGTGGTAGACGCCACTAAGGGCAATCACGGAGGCATCCGCCTGCCCCACTTGCGCTGACAGGACCCGGATCGCCTGGTCCAGATCGTAGAGTAATTGCCGGTCCGGTTCGCTCTTGACCATCGACTGGGCCCAGAAGAACGAGGCCCAGCGCGAGCCGCGCGTGATCGGCGCCACCCGGTGGCGGCTTGTGGCCGGATAGAGGATCAAGTCCCCCGCCTCCAGCTTCACGGCGTGTTCGCCGTAGGTGTCCTCGATGATCAGCTCGCCGCCGTCATAGTCCTGCGGCTCAGTCAGGAAGAGCGTGCAGGAGATATCGGTGCGGTAGCGCACCGGCCCGGCGAAGCGCACCGAATTGTCGATGTGCGTACCGAAGGCCATGCCCTGGTCGTAACGGTTGAACAGGGGCGGAAACACCCTCAGCGGCAGGGCGGCCGAGACGAAGGTCTCATTGCGCCCCAGCGCCATCAGGATCCGCTCCCCCAGCGCCCGGGCGGCCGGCGCGTCCTCCGGGACCTGCAGGTTGCGCTTGGCCTGGGCGGATTGCGCGCCGGCCGTGACCCGTCCATCCACCCAGTCCGCCGCCTCGAGGGCCGCGCGGAACTCCGCGACTTCGGCCTTGGTCAGGACGGCTTCGACTTGGACCAGCACTCGCCCCGCCCCCCCTAGAACGTCGCGCCGAGCGAGACAATGAACGTGCGCCCGCCCGCCGGGACCGCGCGATTGCCGAACACCTGGGTGTAGTTCAGCCGGTCGGCCAGGTTGTAGACGTTCAGCGCCACTCGGTAGGGGCCGAACCGATAGGCCGCGAAAGCGTCCAGGGTCAGGTTCTGCGGGACCTCGGCGATCTTGCTGGCCACAAGGGCCGAGCGGTTGGCATAGGAGGCGCTCATCGCCGTGTAGGCGACGTAGAGCCGGCTCTGCCAGGTCAGGTCGCCGCCTACCTCCAGCCCCGCCAGCCGGCCCTGGAAGTCGTAGGTGGTGAAGACCGAGGCGGCGTTGCGCGGCACAAAGGTAACCTGGCGGCCCTCCGCCACCGTGTTCTCCACCGGGATCACGGCGGTGACGCCCACGGGACAGACCACGGTGGCCGGCGTCCCCGTCGTGCTGGTGGGCACGACGCAGTTGACGAACGACTGGCGGATTTTGGCGTTCAGGTAGGTGTAGTTGGCCGACACGGTCCAGCCCGCGGTCAGCTTGCCGGTCAGGCCCAGCTCCACGCCCTTCACCGCTTGCTTCTCGCCCGACTGGGCCTGCAGGAAGCCGGTGGCCGGATCGGTCTGCACAGCGTTGTCCTTGCGAATGTCGAACACCGAGCCGGTCAGCGACAGGCGCCCGCCCAGGACCCCGACCTTGGCGCCCGCCTCGAAGGCGGTGGCGATTTCGGGAGCCAGGTCCCTGGCGGTCAGGGCCACCGCCGTGGCCGCCCCCACCACCGAGGCGCCCTGCGGCGTCGCCGAACGGCCCCAGGAGACATAGACGGTCGAAGTCTGGCTGGGTTCGTAGACCAGGCTCAAGCGCGGGTCGAACAGGGTCGAACGCACGCTGATCGGGGTGAGGATATTGCCCGGCGCCACGCTGTTGAACGTGGCCCAGTAGCCGTCCACTCGCACGCTGCCGATCAGCGACAGGGTCCTGTTCAGCCAGAACCGGTCAGTGATGAAACCGCCGACGTCGGTGGCGTCGCCGTAGGTGCTGACCAGGGTGCTGGATGTGGCGCTGGTGCAGACCGTCACACCGACGGGACAGGTCAGGTTGGCGGTGGTGGGCAGGATCGGCGCGTAGCCGGGGGGCGGGGTGTGGTTCGGGTCCAGCAGGTTGACCGGGATCTTGGTCCGCGCGATCGCCGAGCCCAGGTAGCCGCCAGGGATCGTGGTCGGCAGGCTGTAGACCCAGAAGCGCTTCTTGTTCTGCTGGTAGGAGACGTCGGCGCCGGCGATCAGCTCGTTGCGGAAGCCGCCCAGCGGCGCCTCGATCCGCACGGTGGAGAGATTCTGGGCGCCCCAGGCGTTCATCTGATAAGGACCCTGCCCGCCGATCGTGCCGATGGGGACCGTGGTCGGATCGCCGTCCAGCAGGGCGTCGGCGCAGGTCTTGTGGGTGACCGGGTCGGTGTAGCAGCCATCCACGGTCGTATATTGGAAGTAGCGCGAATAGATCCCCACGCGGGTGTCGCTGGTCACCGTCAGCCAAGGTCGCACCTCGCTCTTGAAGCGTGCGGTGACGGTGTCCGCGTGGGTCTTGTCGCGGTCGGTGCTATAGCCGGTGAAGGTGCTGGACTTGAGGCCATATTCGCTCAGCGGCAAGGCGACTAGGCTGCCCGTGGGCTGGCCGATGACGATGCCGTAGTCCGGGATGCGGCTGTCCTGCTGGTGGGCGTAGTTGACGGTGAAGCTGGTCTTCGTCCCCAGGCCGAAGCCCACGGCCGCCGCCAGCCCCCAGCGGTGGGAATAGACCAGGTCCCGGCCCGCTACCCCGGCGCGGGTTCCCATCAGGTTCAGCCGCACGGCGGTGGTGGCATTGATCATGTGGCTGATGTCGGCCAGGCCGCGGTAGTAGCGGCCGTTGCCGATGTAGCCGTCGACGCTCTCGAAGTCTTTCAGCACCGGGCTTTTGGAGACGGTGTTGATCACACCGCCGGTCGTGCCGCGCCCGAACATGGCTCCGGACGGCCCTTTGAGGACCTCGACCTCTTCGGCGTCGAAGCTGTCGCGGGTGTAGACTCCGAAGTCGCGCAGGCCGTCCACATAGACGTCGTCCTTGGCGTCGAAGCCGCGGATCTTGAACTGGTCGCCGTTCAGCGTGCCGCCCTCGCCGATGGCGATGGTGATACCGGGCACATTGCGCAGGGCCTGCTCCAGGCTGGCGACGCCCTGGGCCTTGAGCTGGTCCTGGCCGACCACCTGGATAGCCTGGGGGGTGTCCTGGACGGTGCTAGGCAGGGTGGCGATGCCGGTGTCGCCGTCCAGGGGCGCTCGGGCGCCGTTGACGTTCAGCGGAGCGATCTCATTGGCGGCGTCCGCGTCCAGGGATCCAGCCACCGCCATTACCGGCGCCAGCATCAGACCAGCCGCCAACCCCGCTACCTTCGCCGGCCGCCGACACGCATAACCGACCACGCCAACCCGCCCCACCATACTGAACTCCTCGAATGCGCCTTTGCGAATGCAATTGCGAGTCGTTCTTAAGAGGGGCTTGCCGGTTTAACAATGCGAATTATTCTCAACTAGATCGGTCCGGCAGTCTGGGGCGATGCTGAATCGGGTTGGCTGCGAACACCGAAGTCCCGTTCGCTTCCCCCGACCCCGCCTAAGCCGCGGCAGCCCGGTGTTCGCCTGGCTCCAGGGCGGCCAGGGCCGCGAACAGCCGCTCGGCGGACAGGGGTTTGGAGAGATGTCCATCCGCGCCCGCCTCCGCGCCGGCGGCGATGTGCTCGGGCATGGCGTTGGCCGAGACCATCAGGATCGGCGTGCGAGCCAGGGGCGAGCGCGCCTCCAGTTCGCGGATGCGGCGGGTCGCCGCCAGGCCGTCCAGCACCGGCATCTGCATGTCCATCAGCACCACGTCGAAGCCCCCGGACCGCCATGCCTCCACCGCCTCCTCGCCGTTCACGCAGGTGACGACCTCGGCGCCAAGCTGGCCGAGCAGAACCTCCAGTAGCCGCCGGTTGTTGGGATTGTCGTCGGCCACCAGCACCCGCATCGCGCGCTCCGCAACGGGGGCGCCCACCGCCTCGTGCGTGGCCTCCCGCGGCGCTTCCGCCTCGCGGAGCGGCAGGGTGACGCTGAATTTCGAGCCGGCGCCAAGGACGCTCTCCACATCCACCCTCCCGCCGATCAAGGCCACCAGTTCACGAACAATGGAGAGCCCCAGACCGCTGCCTCCGAACTGGCGCGTGATCGATCCATCGCCCTGCTGGAACCGCCCGAACAGCCGCGCCTGGGTCTCTCCATCAAAGCCGGGGCCGGTGTCGCCGACGGCGATGCGGAATTCCCCCGCGCCAGCGCGCTCCACCGCCAGGCTCACCCGTCCCTCGGCGGTGAACTTCACGGCGTTGGCGACCAGGTTGGTGACGATCTGCTTGAACCGGGTGACGTCGCCCGTCACCCACCCCTCCGCTTCCCGGGCAATGCCGACGTCGAACGCGACGCCCTTGGCTATCGCGTGCGGCCGGCAAAGCTGGCTGACGTCGCGGATCGCGTCCGCAAGCTGAAAGGGCTCCTGGACCAGCTGCAAAGCCCCCGACTCGACGCGCGCCAGGTCCAGGATATCGCAGAGCAGACGGTTCAAGGTCGCTCCTGACCCCTGGATGATCTCCACCAGTTCGGCCTGCGCCGCGGTCAAACCACTCAGGGCCAGGGCGTCGGCCACGCCCAGCACGCCGTTCAAGGGGGTTCGGATCTCATGGCTCATGTTGGCGAGGAAGGCGCTCTTGGCCCTGTTCGCCGCTTCGGCCGCGTCTCGCGCCACGGCCAGGTCCTCCGCCGCCTGCTTCAGCGCCGTGATCTCCACGACGCTGACCACCCGTCCGCCGTCGCCCGTGCCGCATTCCATCACGCGGTACCAACGCCCGTCCGGCGAGGCCTGTTCGCGGCAATTGTCGCCCGCGAAGCGCTGGGCCAGGCGCGCCTGCGCCCAGCCGGGTTCCGCCGAACCGCTGAACACACCGGTCTTGGCCGCGGGATCCACGATGCATTCGGCGTATGTGCGGCCCAGCACCGGCCGCAGGCCGAAGGGGATCAAGGCCGCTTCGTAGGTGCCATTCCAGAGCTGGAACCGGTCTTCCGCATCGAAATAGGCCAGGCCGTCGGGCATGGCTTCGATGATTCCCCTCAGACGCCGCCGAGAGCGGCGCTGGTTTCGAGCCTCAAGCCCAAGCGTCGCCACGGCGCCCAGCATGATCAGGCCCGCCAGGCCGCCGACGGCCAAGGCCATGGCGGTGCGTGGCATGGCGTTCGAGGGCGCCTTGAGCGCGCCGTCGGGCATAATGGTCACCGCCGCCATGCTGATGAAGTGAAGGCAGACGATGGCCAGCACGAACAGTGCTGCCGCGGCGACGTCCCGCGCCAACGATCGTCGCCCGCGTAGCGCGACATCCAAGGCAAAGGCGGAGAACGCCACCCCCAGCATCACCGCCGCCACCAGGTAGTCTGGCCGCCAGCCAAGTTCGCCGGCGGTGCGGAAGGCCTGCATGCCCGTACCGTGCATGGCTGCGATGGACGTCCCCAGCGTCAGCCCGCCCAAGGGCGCGGCCAGGCGCCGCGGCGCGTGGGCGGCCGCTACAAGAGCGCTGGTGACCCCGGCCACGGCAAGCAACAGGGAGGCGACGGTTCCGACCGGCTCATAGCCGGTGGGCAGGCCCGGATCGAAGGCGAGCATGCTGATGAAGTGGGTGGCCCAGACCCCCGCCCCGCCCGCGACACCGGCGGCGGCCAGCCACGCCCATTGCCGCCGCCCTGTCTCGGCGCGCGCATGGCCGAACAGACGCATGGTAGTCATCGCCGCCGTCAGACAGATGGCCACGGCCAGGGACAAAAGCCACGGTTGATGCTCATGCACTATACAATCGAAAGTTCTGAACACGCGCCGACAATCCAACAAACTGGAGCTTAGTGACACCCCTAACCTGTAATAAGCTTCTGAAACCTTTCCATTGCGAGGGAAGGGTGGCCGTCATCACTTCAGATGGAAAGTTTCATCTGATTTGGGCGGCGCGGTCGGCGCAGCCAGACCAATACTCCGGTCGCGCCCAGCAGGGCCGGCGCCAGGCCCGCCACGGTGATGAGGGCCTTCCAAGCCAGCGGGGTGTCGTCCCCAGAGTGGACCTGGCGGATCTTGCGGGACAGCGGATCGGAGACCTGGGGGCCGGCCGACCGCGCCGTTTCAAGGCCCTCGCGCACCGCGCCGCTGGCGTCATCGACCATCAGCGTCGCCGGATTGGTCCCGGCGCCGTCGACCTGGACCCGCCAGCTTGGATGCTGGCCGACGCCCACAGGGGACGAGACCGTGACCAGCCGGGCGCCGGGCCGGGCCCGCAGCACCGCCGCGGCCGCCCGGTCCGCCGTCAG
>DASVMY010000048.1:0-4287 GCA_036384135.1 Caulobacteraceae bacterium
CGACAGTTTACTTTCTTAGCTGCGCTAAAAAGTAAACTGTCGCCGAAATAGCCGCCGCACCGGCCGGTGGATCAGGGTGGCCGCTGATCCCGCGGCTTCCGCCGTCCTACCCCGCCGCCAGGATCGCCTTGGCCTTGGCGGCGTCGCGGTGAACCTGTTCGACCATGCCGGGGATGTCGAAGTCGCCCTTGGCGTCGACGAAGGTTTCCTCGTCGCGCAGGAACTCGATCAGGTCGGTCTCGATCAGCTCGCCGTAGATGTCCTCGTCGAAGTCGAACATCCACACCTCCAGGCGCGGCTCCACCTCGCCGGTGGTGGGATTGACGCCGATGTTGGCCACGCCCTTCAGCTCCCGCCCGTCCTTCAGCCGCGTGCGCGTGGCGTAGACGCCGAAGCGCGGGGCCACATAGTCGACCAGCGGCACATTGGCGGTGGGGAAGCCCAGCTTGCGGCCAAGCTGGCGGCCTTTCTGGACCAGACCCTCGATGGCGAACGGCCGGCCCAGGATCGCCGCCGCCTCGCGCGGGCGGCCCTCGCGCAGGGCGTTGCGCACGCTGGTGGACGAGAACTTGTGATCCCCGGCGCCGCCCGCCGCCTCGGCCACCGAAACGCTGAAGCCGAACTCGCGGCCATAGTGGCGCATGGCGTCCGGGTTGCCGGTGCGATCCTTGCCGAAGGTGATGTCGAAGCCCACCGCCACGTGCCGTGCGCCCAGGCCTTGGAACAGCACCTCGCGGGCGAAGTCGTGATCGGTGAAGCCGGCCATCTCGGCACCGAAGGGCAGCAGATAGAGCCGGTCGGCGCCCATGGCGTCCAGGGTCCGGGCCAGCTGGTGCGGGGTCATCAGGCGAAACGGCGGGGCGTCGGGCTGGAAGTGCAGGCGCGGATGCGGCTCGAAGCTGATCACCCCAAGCGGCGCTTCAAGCGACCTGGCCGCGGCGGCGGCGGCCTGGATCACCCGCTGATGGCCGCGGTGGACGCCGTCGAAATTGCCAAGCGCCAGGGCGGCGCCACGATCGGCGGCGGCGAGGTTCTTCCAGCCGTGCAGCACCTTGAGCGTCATGATCCTGGCCGCCCCATCTCAGGCGCGCCCCGAAGCGTTTCGGCGGGGGACCATGATCTCGGCCTCCCCCTCGACCACCGCCTTGCCGGCCACGGAGCAGACGGTCTTCAGCGAGACGCGGGCGCGCTCGGCGTCGATGGCGGTGATCTCGGCGCGGGCCACCACGGTGTCGCCGACCTTCACCGGGCGGCGAAAGCGCAGGGCCTGGGAGACATAGATGGCGCCGGATCCGGGCAACCGGGTTCCGATCACCGCGGAGATATAGCCGGCCGAGAGCATGCCGTGGGCGATGCGGCCGCCGAAGGGGGTCGTGGCGGCATAGGCCTCGTCCAGGTGAACGGGATTGTTGTCCCCGGTGACGGCGGCGAAGGCGACCAGATCGCCGCCGGTGACCGTGCGCGCCAGCTCGGCCGACTGCCCAACGCTAAGGTCTTCCAGGAAAAGCCCGTTCAAGATGTCCGACCCCCGCGGTTCAAGGAGGCCCTACATAGTGCGG
This sequence comes from Caulobacteraceae bacterium, assembly GCA_036384135.1. GTDB lineage: Bacteria > Pseudomonadota > Alphaproteobacteria > Caulobacterales > Caulobacteraceae > Acaudatibacter. Next base: position 1,560 of record DASVMY010000048.1, read on the forward strand.
CTTCCGTGGGGGTGGGAACTGGTTTTGCTGACAAGGGCGCCAGAGGCGGTGAAAAGGGAACCATTCGGCGCTGCAACATTTTAGCGGCGGCGCGATGGGTTAGATCGGCGTGCCAGGCGGAAATACCGGGGCCCGGCGTTCGCGGTGGGAGGCCAGGCCCTCGGCCGCCTCCGGACCGGTGAAGCCCAGGAACTCCAGCGCCAGCGAGGCGTCGAAGGTCGGCCCCATCTGCCGCAGCCAGTTGTTGAGGGCGTATTTGGTCCAGCGGATGGCGCTCTGCGCGCCCTCGGCCAGGCGCGTGGCCAGCTCCACCGCCTTGGCGTCCAGGTCCGCCTCGTCCACCGCCAGGGACACCAGCCCGATGCGCTCGGCCTCGTCGCCCAAGAGGGTGTCGCAGAGCAGCAGGTAGTACTTGGCCTTGGCCATGCCGCAGAGCAGGGGCCAGACGATGGCGGCGTGGTCGCCGGCGGCGACACCCAGGCGGGTGTGGCCGTCGATGATCCGGCAGTCCTTCGCGGCGATCGACACGTCCGCCAGCAGGCCGCAGACCAGGCCCGCCCCCACGGCGACGCCGCGCATGGCGCTGATCACCGGCTTGTTGCAGCCCACCAGATTATAGACGATGTCGCGCGCCTCCTTCCAGGTGCGGGCCCGCGCCTCGAAGTCATTGGTCAGGGTCTCGATCATCCCGAAGTCGCCGCCGGCGGAGAACACCTTGCCGGCGCCGGTGATGATGGCGGCGTTGACGGTGGGATCGGCGTCGACGTCCCGCCAGATCTCCGCCAGCTCGGCATGCATGGCGGCGTCGGCGGTGTTCATCTTGCCGTTGTCCATGGTAATCCGCAGCACCTTGGGGTGCGGGCGGTCGAAGGTCAGCCGCGTGTAGCGGGCGTAGCGGTCGTCGGTCATATGGGCTCTCCCCTGCCCTGACCTCCTACCACGCCAAGTCGGCCATGGCGTAGGCGGCGGTGACGCCCTCCGGCTCCAGCAGGGCCGCCACGCCCGCGGCGCTGAGGCGTCCGTCCGGCCCCTTGGCGGCGTCGCCGTGGATGCCGCTGGCGATGAACAGGACGTCCAGGCCGTGGTCGTTGGCGCCCTTGATGTCGGTGACCACGCCGTCGCCGACGCAGAGCACGCGGCGGCGATCCACGGGATGGCCCAGCAGGCGCGACGCCTCGGCCAGGGAGGCGACATAGATCGGCGCATGCGGCTTGCCGGCCATGCGCACCGGCCCGCCCAGGGTCTCGTACAGGGCCGCCAGGGCGCCGCCGCAATAGACCAGCCGGTCGCCCCGCTGGACCACGATGTCGGGGTTGGCGCAGATCATCGGCAGGCGGCGCCTGGCGGCTTCGGTGAGACGGCCGCGGTAGTCCTCCGGCCCCTCGACGTCGTCGTTGTCCGGTCCGGTCAGGGCGATCAGCCGCGCCTCCTCCAGCGGCGCGAACACTAGGCCCAGCCCTTCGTACAGCGGCTCGTCGCGGCCCGGGCCGATGCGCCAGGCGGGACCGGGGGCGTAGGTGGCCAGGATGTCGCGGGTGGCGTCGCCGGAGGTGACGATGGCGCTCCAGGCCGAACGCGGCACCCCCAGGCCGTCCAGCTGCGGCGCCACGTCGCCGGAGGGGCGCGGGGCGTTGGAAACCAGCACCACCGGCCCCGTCTCCGCGCGCCAGCGGGCCAGGGCGGCGCAGGCGGCCGGGAACGACTCGCGGCCGTTGTGGATCACCCCCCAGACATCGCTGAGGATGACGTCATAGCGGCCGGCGAGCTGGGAAAGGCCTTGGATCAGTTGGGTCATGTGAGGGGGCGGGTAGCGGCGCGCGGGACGGGCGTCAATCAGGCGCCCAATTTAGGCGGCCCAAATCAGGTTGCGTCGTGGAAGATGATCCCCAAGGTGTGGCGGGCGCCGGCGCGCACCTCGCTGACCCCGTGACGCAGGATGCGGCGGTGAATGCCCCGCGCGCCGGCGGCCGGGCGCTCACGCACCGCGAAGATCACCCCCTCGCCCTGGCGCAGGGGCACGACCTGGGGCCGGGACTGCTGGCGGGGGATCTGTTCGACGATGACGAACTCGCCCCCCTCGAAGTCACGGCCCGGCTGGTCCAGCAGGAAGGCGGCTTGCAGGGGGAAGACCTCCTCGCCATAGAGGTCCTGGTGCAGGCAGTTGAAGTCGCCCGGGCCATAGCGCAGCAGCAGGGGCGTGGGGCGCGCCTGTCCCGCGTCATGGCAGCGGCGGGTGAGGGTGTCGAGGTCCTCGGGAAAGGATCGCGCATCGCCCAGGATAGCCATCCAGCGGTTGGCGGCCCTGGCCAGCGGCGGATAGAGGCCCCGCCGCAGGGCCTCGACCGCCGGCGGCAGGGGATAGGCGAAATAGCGGTACTCGCCGCGGCCAAAGCCGTGCCGGGCCATGACCACCCGGCTGCGGTAGAGGGCGTCGTCGTCATAGGCGCCGGCGATGGCGGCGCAGGCGTCCGGCGCCAGGACCGGGCCGGTGAGGGCCCAGCCCCGGGCGTCGAGCTCCGCATCGATCCGCGGCCAGTTGAGGCTGACACGATCTGGGGTGACGGGATCGGCGATCACGCCGCCGCCTCCAGCGCCAGCAGCGCCCGCTTGCGTTCCAGGCCCCAGCGGTAGCCGGCCAGGGCGCCGCCGCTGCGCACCACCCGGTGGCAGGGGACCACCACCGCCAGGGGATTGGCGGCGCAGGCTTGGGCCACCGCGCGGGCGGCGG
>DASVMY010000049.1:0-11877 GCA_036384135.1 Caulobacteraceae bacterium
TGGTTCAACATGCAGCTGGAACGCCTGGGCGACGGCCTCGACCCCGACCCGGCCCTGACCGGCGAAGCGGCGGCCGCGATGTTCGGCCCGCTCGAGGCGGCCAACATCCGCGCCCTCGTGGAACGCCGCGCCGCGGAGGGCCGGGCGGCGGCCTGACGCTCTCGCCGGCCTACAGGGTAGGGTCCTCGCTGATCCGCACCAGCGTCTTGCCGAAGGTCTCGCCCTTCAGCATCGCGGCGAACGCCGCCGGGATCGTCTCGAACCCCTCGCGGATGTCCTCGCGGTAGCGGATGTCGCCGTTCGCCACCCACGGCCCCACCTCGGCCAGGAAGGCGTCGTGGTGGTCGGCCACGTAGTCGCCGACGAACAGGTTCTGCACGCTCACGCCACGCTCGCGGAAGATCGGCTCGGCCAGCTTCATCAGTTCGGCCCGGCCATCGACGCCCGCGTCGTCGCCGTAGTGGGCGATCAGGCCGCAGATCGTGATCCGGGCGCCCCGGTTGAACAGCGGCAGCACCGCCTCGAACACCTTGCCCCCGACGTTCTCGAAATAGACGTCGACGCCGTCCGGGCACGCCGCCTTCAGGTCCTCCGCAAAGGTCGGCGACAGGTGCGAGACGCAGGCGTCGAAGCCCAGCTCCTCCACCACATAGCGGCATTTCTTCTCCGCCCCGGCGATCCCCACCACCCGGCAGCCCTTCAGCCGCGCCAGCTGCCCGGCGATCTGGCCCACGCCGCCGGAGGCCGCCGACACCACCGCCGTCTCGCCGGCCTTGGGCTGGCACTGCAGCACCATCCCCGCATAGGCCGTCAGCCCCAACATCCCCAGGACACCCACCGCCTGCGAGATCCGGCCCTTCGCCGGGTCCAGCTTGCGCGGGATCATGTAGCCCGGCCGGGCCACGCCCTCGCCCATCAGGCCGTATTCCGCCCAGCCGTTGGTGTTGAACACGAAGTCGCCGGGGCTCAGCCCCTCGATCCGGCTCTCCACCACCTGGCTCACCGTGCGCGCATGGCAGGGGTCGCCTGGCTTGTCGCTGCCGCGCCGCTTGTAGCCCCACTGGTACGGGTCGAGGGACACGTAGATCGTGCGCGTCAGCGCCTGTCCGGGGCCCGGCGCCGGCATCGGGCCTTCGCGCATTTCGAACGTGCCGTCGTCCGGCCATCCGCCGACCGGTTTGTCGCTCAGGGTCCAGTAGCGGTTCATGGGCGCCTCCGGCCGACCTCCCGCGTGTGTACGGGGCCGCCGACGGCTTTGGCAATCTCAGCGGGTCCGTTCGGCTTCGCGCGCCTCGCGGCTGACGTCGGCCACCGCGGCCGCCAGGACCGCTTCGATGCCGGCGAGGAGCGTGGCCGCGGTGACCGGCTTGGCGATGTGGAAATCGGCCCCGGCCCCGCGCCCGAGTTCCACGTGCTCGCGCATCGCGTTGGCGCTCAGCATGATGATGGGCGTGCGCGGCAGACAGATCTCCCCGGCCTCCCGCTCGCGGATGGCGCGCGTGGCGGCCAGCCCGTCCATGACCGGCATCTGCATGTCCATCAGCACCACATCGAACAGCCCGGACTTGAACGCTTCCAGCGCCTCGGCGCCGTTGCCCACTGTGGTGATCTCCGCGCCGTGGGGAGCCAGCAACAGCTGCACGACCCGTTGGTTGACCGGATGGTCCTCCGCCAAAAGCACCCGCAGCGCCGAGCCGGGGTCGAGCGCCCGGGCCTCGCCGTCCAACGCACCGGCCTGGCCCGCAGCCCCCGACAGCGCACCATCGTCGGCCCGGGACTCCTCGCGCGACAGCGGAAGCACGACCGTGAAGACACTCCCGCGCCCAGGCTCCGAGGTCGCGACGATCTCACCGCCCATCATATCCACCAGCGCCTTGCAGATCGACAGCCCGAGGCCACTGCCGCCGAAGACCCGGGTGACCGAGGTGTCGGCCTGGGTGAACCGCTGGAACAGCGCCTTGGCGGCGACATCGTCGAACCCGACGCCACTGTCGCGGACTTCCAGGGTGATCTCGCCGGCCGCGCCCGGCGCCGGGGCCAATGCCTCGATCCGGACGCGGACATCGCCCTGGCCGGTGAACTTCACGGCGTTCGACAGCAGGTTGCCGAACACCTGCTTGATGCGGGTCGCGTCGCCCATGAAGACCCCGTCCGCCGCCTCGCCGTAGGTCACGTGGAAGGACAGGCCCTTCGCCTCGGCGCGGATGCGGTTGACGTTGATCGGGCCGGAAAGTTCGGCCCGCAGGTCGAACGCGCGCACTTCCAGCGCCATCTGACCGGCCTCGACCTTCGAAATGTCCAGGATGTCCGAGACCAGACGCTCCAGCGTGGCGCTCGAGGTCTGGATCAGGCCGACCATTTCCGATTGCCCGGAGGTCAGCTCGGTGCGGGCCAGCGCGTCGACCACGCCGATGACGCCGTTCAGGGGCGTGCGGATCTCGTGGCTCATGTTGGCCAGGAAGTCGGTCTTGGCCTGGTTCGCGGCTTCGGCAGCCTGCCGCGCGGCGTTGCGCGCCTCCTCGAACGCCAGGCGCTCGGTGACGTCGCGGGCCATGGCGAAGATCTTGTCGCCCGATCGCCGGGCCCGCCACTCGAGCTGCCGATAGTGGCCGTCGCGGTGGCGGTAGCGGTTCACGAAGGCGACGACCCCGGCCTCGGTCTCGATGCGCTTCATCTCGGCTTTTGTGGCCGCCACGTCGTCGGGATGGACCAGGGGCAGGAGCGGCCGCCCCTGCAGCTCGTCGACCGTGTAGCCGAGTACGCTTTCCCAGGCGGCGCTCACCTTGACCAGGCGCCCCGCCATGTCGCGGATGCAGAGCATGTCCAGGGAGACGTCGAAGAACATCGACAGGTCGCTGGCGGCGTCGCCCCGTGGCATCGGTATCCTTACGCTCGGGGCGCGGCACATGCGGCCCGTGGGTCCACAGTAGGCGGCGGGCGTTAAGGGGACGTTCGAACGGGCCGGACCTATCGCCCCCGCCGTCGAGTCCGGCTAGAAGCCCGCCATGAGCGCCGCGCCCGTAAAGTCCCTGGCCGACAAGGCCGCCGAATATGGCCTGAAACCCGACGAGTACGAGTTGATCGTGCGCCGGCTGAACCGCGAGCCGAACGACGTCGAACTGGGCGTGTTCTCGGTGATGTGGTCCGAGCACTGCTCCTACAAATCTTCGAAGATCCACCTCGGCAAGTTCCCGACCACCGGCCCCAAGGTGATTTGCGGCCCCGGCGAGAACGCTGGCGTCATCGACATCGGCGACGGCCAGGCCTGTATCTTCAAGATGGAGAGCCACAACCACCCTTCCTACATCGAGCCGTACCAGGGCGCGGCCACCGGCGTCGGCGGCATCATGCGCGACGTCTTCACCATGGGCGCCCGGCCCATCGCGCTCCTGAACGCCCTGCGGTTCGGCGACCCCAGCCATCCCAAGACCAAGCGCCTGGTCTCTGGCGTCGTCGCCGGCATCGGCGGCTACGGCAACTGCGTGGGCGTGCCCACCGTGGCGGGCGAGACCAATTTCCACCGCGGCTACGACGGCAACATCCTGGTCAACGCCATGTGCGTGGGCCTGGCCGACGCCGACAAGATTTTCTACTCCGCCGCCCCAGGCCCCGGCCTGCCGGTGGTCTATTTCGGCTCCAAGACCGGCCGCGACGGCATCCACGGCGCCACCATGGCCTCGGCCGAGTTCGACGAGGACTCCGAGGAGAAGCGCCCGACGGTGCAGGTGGGCGACCCCTTCGCCGAGAAGCTGCTGATCGAGGCGACGCTGGAGCTGATGGCCAGCGGCGCCGTGGCCGCCATCCAGGACATGGGCGCGGCGGGCCTGACCTCTTCCTCCGTCGAGATGGCCGGAAAAGGCGCGGTGGGCATCGAGCTCGACCTCGACGCCGTGCCCCAGCGCGAAGAGGGGATGAGCGCCTATGAGATGATGCTGTCGGAAAGCCAGGAACGGATGCTGGCGGTGCTCAAGCCCGGCCGCGAGGCCGACGGCCAGCGTATCTTCGAAAAATGGGGCCTGGACGCCGCCGTCATCGGCTTCACCACCGACACCGGCCATATTGTCCTCAAGCACAAGGGCGAAGTGGTCTGCGACCTGCCGCTGGGCCCCCTGGCCGACGACGCGCCGCTCTATGACCGGCCCTGGGTGCAGCCTTCGCTACACCCCCGCCTGGACCCCGCCAGCATCCCCGCCCCCACCGACTGGGAAGCGGCCGTGCTGAAACTGCTCAGCTGCCCGGACGTGGCGTCGAAGCGCTGGCTCTGGGAGCAGTACGACCGGCACGTGATGGCCGACACCCTGGAAGACTCCGCCACCGGCGCCGACTCCGGCATCGTGCGGGTGCACGGCACGCGCAAGGCCCTGGCGGTGACCTCCGACTGCACCCCCCGCTACGTCCAGAACGATCCCTATGAGGGTGGCAAGCAGGCGGTGGCCGAGGCCTGGCGCAACCTCACCGCCGTGGGCGCCGACCCCATCGCCATCACCGACAACCTCAACTTCGGCAATCCGGAGCGGCCCGAGATCATGGGCCAGATCGTCCGCGCCATCGACGGCATGGCCGAGGCCTGCCGGGCGTTGGACTTCCCGGTCGTGAGCGGCAACGTCAGCCTCTACAACGAGACCAACGGGGCGGCGATCCCGCCGACGCCGACCGTCGGCGCCGTTGGCCTGCTGACCGAATACGACCAGCGCGCCGACTTCGCCTCCGCCAAGGCGGGCGACACCCTGCTGCTGTTGGGCGTCAGCCACGGGGAGATGGGCGCCAGCCTCTATCTGCGGGAGCTGCTGGACCGGGAGGACGGCGCCCCGCCGCCCGTGGATCTGGCCGGCGAGCGGCGCTACGGTGACTTCGTACGTGACCTGATCAAGTCAGGGCAACTCTCTGCTATTCATGATCTTTCCGATGGCGGACTGGCGATCGCGGCGGCGGAGATGGCGCTGGCCTCGAACGTCGGGATGATCCTGGACGCCAACAGCCGGGCGCACGCGCACCCCTTCCTGTTCGGCGAAGACCAGGGCCGCTACCTGGTCGCCACCAGCGCTCCGGAGGCGATCATCGCCGCCGCCATGGCGGAGGGCCTGCACGTGGCGCCGGTGGGCGTGGTGGGAGGCGAGGACTTTGCCTCCACCAACCTCTTCAGCATCCCCCTCGCCCGCCTGCGGCAAGTTCACGAGGGCTGGATGCCGGCCTATATGGGGAGCTGAGCGCTCAGCTAGAGCCTGTCCTGTTTTGATGGAATCATCAAAACAGGAGGAACAGGCTCGATTCTTGAGTTTGCGAGCACGATTCAGACTTTTGTCAGTTCCGACAAAAGTCATCGTGCTCTTGGGGGCCTTCAGCTGGGCGGAAGATCGCGGGGTCCCGCGGGCCTGGCCCAGTGGGCGTTCAGCGGCTTGTCTCTCCACGCCTCGCTGGCCTTGGCCGCGCCGCGCAGCGCCGACACGGACGAGGTGGTGCAGAGCGCGTCGCCCTTCTTCATCTCCATGCCGGGCAAGGGCTTGCGGGTGCCGAATTTCAGCGCGTCCTCCGGCCTCTTCGACGGCGGCGGCGGGGGGCCGCAGTCCACCGTCCAGTAGGTCACGGCGATGATCCGCCCCTCGGGGCCGACCTTGGTGGGGCGCACGCCGGCGTAGCCGTACAGCATCTGGTCGGACGCCGACTTGTCGCCGCTGGACATGTTCATGTGGAAACGCACCTGGGCAATGCGCGGATCGCCGCCGGCCAGGATCAGGGGCTGGTGTTCCCAGACGTTTTTGCCTTCCTTCTTGTCGTGACTGATGGCCTCGCCGTCCTTGAACACCATGCCGCCGGCGCAGTCGGGCCAGTCCGGCAGGGCCAGGTGTTCGTCGAACTTGCAGTCTGGATCCTCCATCACCCAGACCCCCGGCTTGAGCGGCGGCGCGCCGGCCTCATCGGCCGTGGTCAGCAAGGGCGTCTTGGTGACCACCACATTGCAGGCGGACAGGAACACCAGCGCAAAGAGGGCAAGTGCGATACGCATCGGCGGACTCCGTCACCGGGCCTTGGGTGATCAGACTTAGCCTTAGCGGCGGCGGGTGGATACCAGCGTTCGGCGGATGGCCCTAGGTTGAATGGTGAGGCGTCCCGAGGCCAGCCGACATTCATCGCCCCTACGACGGCGCGCCCGGTGCGATCCAGGCGACGCGGGTCAAGGCGGCGTGGTCCTGGAGGGTTTCCCTGGCGGCCTCGCGCACGCTGTCGGGCGGGGCGCTGTCACAGCCGTTGAGGTTGGGTCGCAGGGAGATGGCGCCGACGACAGGCAGGGGGCAGGCAAAGGCCGCGCCCGTGGCGCCCACCATGCGGCCCTGGGCATCCTTGGTCAGTTCAGTGAGGGCCAGGAACATGTAGCCGTCCTTTTCCGTCCCCACCTGCGCGATGACGGGGTCGCCCGCGGCCAGACGGTAGTCGGCGCGATAGCTGTGGTCCGGCGCCTTTCCGGCGCGCTGGAACTTCGACATCACCACCACAGCGGTTTGACGGCTGATCCAGAAGGGCGAGGCGCATTTGGGCCAGCTGTGAAAATTAGTCAGGCTGGGCTTGGGGCAGCCGGGATCGAGGATGGCCCACAGCCCTTCGGCGGGCTTGGGAGCGGGCGGGGTGGGGATCGGCGGGGGCGCCACGGCCACGGCGGTGGGCGTGGCCTGGCCATGTCTGAAGAGAGCAAAGTGCGACCGCACCGCGCTACAGGCGGTTAGTCCCAAGGCCAAGGCGAGAATGAGGATTCGTCGAGTCAAAATGCCAGACCCCTCCAGCGACATCAATATATCGCCTCCAACGGGAATTTGCATCCCAGATTATGCGTCTCGCTTGTTTTCGTCGCGGGCGGTCCGGTTAACCAATATGGCGCCGGCGGGCCCCTTTATCGCTTCATTCAGCGAACGCAGGTCGGTGAATTACTAACCCTACAGTCCTGTTCACGATTCCGGCGCCGGGCCGCCACAATGGCGGAACGCCAGAATCCTGAAAGCCAAGCTCGGTGGCCGCGGGCGCCGAAAATCCTGGCGACGAACGGCGGCTGTTCGACGCCGCGCCCTACGCCAAGCCGGGAACCTGAGGGCCTGAAAACCGCCCCGCGGCGCCCCATATCAGGAGACCGCCAGCAGCACGAACCCAACCCTCGCCTGGGTTTGTCAGGCTGTTAATCTATATGCGGCACAGATGCGGTCTACACGGGAGCCTCCCATGCCAATGCCAGTCGAGGATCTGGAGGCCGAGCTTAGGCAAGCCTTTCCGGACGCCGAGATTTCCATCGAGGACCTGGCCGGCGATGGCGACCACTACAAGGCGCGCATCGTCTCACCGGCGTTCGTGGGTCTGAGCCGGGTCCGCCAGCACCAGCTGGTCTATGCGGCGCTCAAGGGCAAGGTGGGCGGTGTTCTCCACGCCCTGACCCTCGAAACCTTGCCAAAAACAGCGAGTTAGCGGATGCGCTATCGCCCGGTCGGCAAGTCCGGCATGTCCATCTCCGCCCTTTGCCTCAAGCTCAGGGGCGAGCGCTGCGGCGCCGATCCGGACGCCTGGCTGGCGCTGATCCACGCAGCCTTCGAGAACGGCGTCAACGCCTTCGAGGTTTCCAATCCCACCCCGGCCCTGCTGGAGGGCCTAGCCCACGCCGCCCGGTCGGTGGAGCGGCGGCTGATTTTCGTCTCGCTGCGGCTGCCCGATGGCCTGGCCAGCGATGATGTCTCGCGCGAGATCGACCAAGTTCTGTCCGCCACGGGGCTGGAGTGCCTCGATCTGGCGTCGCTGAGTGGCGACGCGGATGTGCCCAATGAGGTGATCTGGGCGCTGGAGGAGCTTCGCGCCACGGCGAGACTCAAGCGGCTCGGCATCGTTGTCGAGACCGAGGCGGCGAACCAGCATCTGCACGGCGGCGCCTTCGACGTCCTGCTGGCGCCATTCAACCTGCTGTCGGGCTGGCGCGAGCGGCTATGCGTCCGCACGGCCGCCGAGAAGTCGATGTCGGTGATCGCCTTCAACCATTTCCCCGAAGACGCCCGGACGATCGCCGAGCCCAAGGCGGTCAAGCGGCGCTGGTTCTCCAAGCCCGCCTATCCCCTGGCCGGCATGGGATCCTACAACTTCCTGCACGACACCCAAGGCTGGAACGCCGAGGAGATATGCCTGGGCTTCGCACTCACCGAGACCGCCGTCGCCTCGGTCTTGCTGGAGGTCGATGACCTGAAGCACTTGGCCGCCGTGGCCGAGGTCACCGAGCGGGACCTGCCCGCCGCCGTGGCAGCCCAGATCGAGATGGCGCGGTTCTCCGCCGAACGCGACGCGGGGACCGAACGCCGCAGCGCTTGATCAGCGGCGCCGCTTGACCGGAGGGGCGGTCATCCCTAGCTCTAGGTCTGATAAATTCCATCTCCGAAAGGGCTTTGCCGTGAGCGACGCCGCCGTAGCCGCCGATCCCGTCCATGAGTTCATCGCCAAGACGGTGGCGGACAACCCCGTGGTCCTGTTCATGAAGGGCGTTCCGGACGAACCGCGCTGCGGTTTTTCCGCCGTTTCGGTGCAGATTCTCGACCATCTGGGGGTGGATTTCGTCGGTGTGGACGTTCTGCAGAGCGACGATCTGCGCCAGGGCATCAAGACCTTCTCCGACTGGCCGACCATCCCGCAGCTCTATGTGAAGGGTGAATTCGTCGGTGGTTCGGACATCATCCGCGAGATGTTCCAGTCGGGCGAGCTGAAATCGCTCCTGGCGGAAAAGGGCGTCCTGCCCGCTTGAGCGTAGCGGCGATCGAGCCGCCGACCGGCCGGCAAGTCTTCCAGCAATCCTTCATCCCCGTTCCCGCCGACATCGACGAGAACGGGCACGTGAATAACGTCGTCTACCTGGGCTGGGTCCAGGCGATGGCCGTCTCCCATTGGCAGGCCCGCGTTTCGCTGGCTGAGCAGCTGAAGTGGGCCTGGATCGTGCTGCGGCACGAGGTGGACTACCGCCGCCCCCTGCTGCTGGGCGAAACCGCCACGGCGCGGACCTGGGTCGATAGCCGGGTGCACGGGGCCAAGTTCGACCGCTTCGTCCGCATCGACGGGCCGGACGGCGCCATGTGCGCCCAGGCCAGGACCGCCTGGTGTCTGATCGACCGAGAGACGCGGCGACCCGCTAGGGTGCCGGCCGAGGTGGCGGTGCTATTCTACTAGGGCGGTGCTGGCTTCGTCGAAGGGCCGCTGGAAGGCCCAGACTTTCGAGACCAGGAACGACACCACCGGCACGATGGAGAGGGCCGGGATCAGGGCCAGCTTGTAGGGCAGATGCCCGAAGGTCAGGCCGGCGAAGACGATCGCCTCGTTCAGGCCGAACATGGCCAGGGAGACGGTCATGAAGCGCGCGAACTGGGGCAGGTCGCGCGCCGGACGGCTGAAGGTGGCGGCCGAATTGCCGAAATAGGAGAAGGTGAAGGCGCTGGTGTAGCCGATCACATTGGCGGTGAGCGGGCCGACCTTGAGCAGGCCGTTCGCCGACAGACCGACGCCGACGTGGATCACCGTGCCGATGATCCCGATGACAATGAATCCAATGACTTCCCGGGTAAGCGTAGGCCGGGTGAATGCGGGCTGCGTCACGCCGGGCGCTCCGCGATCAGCAGGATCGAGACGCCGAAGGGAAAGCTCGCGCCGCGCAGCCACAGTCGCTCGCCGGCGAAGAGGCCACGGAAGAGACCGTTGACGGCGGCATTAGGCATGGAGTCCTCGTCCGCCCCCTTCAGGCGCAGCAGCAGCTTGGCCAGGCGCACCAGCGCGATGGGGGCAAAAAGCGCGGTGTTGAAGTAGCTGGCCTTGCGCACGGTCAGTCCGGCGTCGTCGAACAGCCGCCGATAGCCGCCCAGGCCGTATCGGCGCTTGTGATGGTGCAGCTCGTCATGGTGGCTCCACATCCAGCTGTAGGCCGGCACGGTGGTGACCATGAAGCCGCCGGGCTTGAGCAGCCTGCCGAGCGCCCTCACCGAGCCGGCGTCGTCGTCCACGTGCTCGATGACGTCCAGGGCGGCCACCAGATCGAATTGCTCCGGTTGGAACGGCAGGCCGTCGGGCAGCAACCCCGACTCCACCGGCACACCCGATTTCTCGGCGGCGAAACCGCGGGCCTCGTCATCCGGCTCCAGGCCCGTCACCGCGCCGAAGCGCGCCAGCATGCCAAGGTTGCCGCCGGTGCCGCAGCCGACCTCCAGCACGCTGGCGCCGGCGGGCAGGCCCAGGCGGCCGATCTGGTCCGAGAGGATGTCGCGGCGCGCGCGGAACCACCAGTGGCGGTCCTCGAGACCCCGCATGCGGTCATAGACCTGGCGATCCATCTAGTCCTCGAACCCGACCCGGCGGCTGACGATGTAGATCGGCCGGCCCTTCACTTCCTGATACAGGCGCCCGACGTACTCGCCGAGCACCCCGAACGCCAGCATCTGGACCGCGAAGCCCAGCAGCACCGCCACCATCAGAGAGGCGTAGCCCGGCACCTCGCGCCCGACCACAATCACCCGCACCACCAGGGCCGCGGCGGCGCCGAAGGCCAGCAAGGCGGCGCAGAGGCCCAGCACCGTCCACACCCGCAGCGGCACGGTGCTGAAGGAGGTAATGCCGTCCAGGGCGAAACGCAGCAGTTTCAGATAGCCGAACGAGGTCGTGCCGGCCGCGCGCGGCGGACGCACATAGGGCACGCCGACCTGGGCGAACCCGACCCAGGCGAACAGGCCCTTCATGAAGCGGTTGCGTTCGGGCAGTGATTTCACCGCCTCGACCACGCGGCGGTCCATGAGGCGGAAATCGCCGGCGCTCATGGGGATGTTGAGGTCGGAGACCTTGTTGAAGATACGGTAGAACATGTTGGCGGTGACGCGCTTGACCAGGCTGTCGCTGCTGCGGTCCGCGCGCACGCCGTAGACCACGTCGAAACCCCGTTCCCACAGCCGCACGAACTCGCCGATCAACTCCGGTGGATCCTGCAGGTCGGCGTCGATGGGCACCACCATGTCGCCGGTGGCGGCGTCCATGCCGGCGGTCAGCGCTGCCTCCTTCCCGAAGTTGCGGGCCAGGGCCACCACCTTGACCTTGGGGTCGCGGCGGGCGTGGTCGAGCAGTTTGGCCAGGGTGTCGTCCCGGCTGCCGTCATCGATACAGATGATCTCGGCGTCGACGCCGAGGTCGGCGACGGTCTGGTCGATGCGCGCGAAGAAGGCGTCCAGCACCTCCGATTCGTTGTGCATGGGCGCGACGATGGAAAGCTTGGCGCCCCGACGCTCACGCTCCGCCGCGACCCGAGGATCCGGCGAGACGAAGGAAGCGCCGCTGCTGGCGGGCAAGGTCGCTTCAGTCATGGGTCTGTCTACGGTTGTCTGCACGCGGTCGTCCCAGATCGGTTTCGTCCAATGCCACAGCGCGCCAACCTAGTCACTTCACTGTAAACAAATCCGTGTCTTAAGGCAGGCGGCGCCGCGTCGCGGGGCAAGCCCTTTCCCAAGTAGCTGAATGATGGTGTTGGGGTGGCTGAACTCGGACGTCGACGGCGGCGTCACCGCGCGCCGCGTCCCAGCAGGTCCGACCAACGCCACTGGCCCTGGCCCACCACCAGGCGGGCGGCGCCGGGGCCGTCGTTCAGGGAGATCAGGATCAGGCCGCGCACCGGTTCGGCGCGGCAGACGCCGGGGGCGAAAGCGACTTCCCACATGATCGCCTCGCGCACGGCGGCCAGGCCATTGCCGTCCTGGCCGTGGCTGCGGATCCACGCGCCGTTCCAGACCAGCATGGCCTTGCCCGGCGAGACCTGGGCGCTGCGGGCGTCGGCGACGGCGGCCTGGACGCGGGGGTCCTTGCGCAGGGCGGTCTGCAGGCGGCGGGTCATGTCGCAGG
>DASVMY010000050.1:0-5906 GCA_036384135.1 Caulobacteraceae bacterium
GAAGCAGACGGATGAGGGGTCGCGCCGGCGATTGTGGATTGGCGTCAGCAGCTTAGCCCGATGGGTCTCGTCGACCCCTCATCCGACCCGCTGCGCGGGCCACCTTCTCCCGCAGGGGGAGAAGGGAGAGGAGGGGCGGCCCCAGTCATCTCGTAACACGCTGGAGTCTTGGGTGTTTCTGAGATGCGTGAATCGCCTAGCGCGACCGGAGGGAGTGGGGGAAACCATCCCCGAAGCCATCGACCCTCCGCTCCGCGCTCGGGGATGGTTTCCCCCGCTCGCTTCGCTCTGGGGGAAGGGTAAAATACGCCGACCACTGCTACGGCCGGGGCCTTTCCAGATTCGCATGGCCGGAGGTCCGCCTCCCGCCAGGCGCGATCAGGCCAACAGCCATCGAAACGCACGCGCGATGAACGCCTGGCCGTCGCCCTCGACCGGGGGGGCGTGCGCCATCAGCACCTTCTCGGCGGGCCAGGCGAGGATGCGCCCAAGCGCGGCGCGGGCGGCGCGGCGGCCGACGAAGGCGCTGCGGAACTTGCGGGGGACCTGCGGTTCGGGCGCCGTCATGAGGTCCAGCCTGGCCACCACCGCCCGCCAGCCGGAGAACCATGTCGGGCTGAAATGCTGGATCAGGTCGGTGAAGATCACCGTGCGGCTGGCGCGATGGAAGAACACTACCTCGGTGGTGATCAGGTTGCCTCGCACCACGACCTGGTCGATGTCCCGCGACCACTCCGGGGCCGGCGCGTCCTCCAGATCGCCGTCAAAGTCGAGATCCCCGCGCCGCCGGCGCAATCCGGGTGGCGCGAAGAGCCTGGCGCCGGGGTAGGCGCGCCGCCATTGACCAAGAAAGAGGTGGTGCAGGGAGTTCGGTGCGATGAGGTAGCGGACCTCGCCGAGCGCATCGACCGCGGCCCGCAGTTCGTCCGACAGCGCCACCGGCGACCAGACGAAGAGGCCGCCGCCGGACAGCCTGATCACCGCCATCCGCGTGGGGTAGCGAAAGCCGGCCACGGCGGTTGTCGGGCCGTCCGCCAACCAAATCTCGTCATCGAAGGGCTGCAGCATGGGCGGTCCCCTCACCCCGCCGGCTTGCCCGTCTCCACATAGCGCTTGAGGCGGCCCGCCTGTTCGCCGAGCACCCGGTCGACGGGGGCGGCCAGCTTGTCGACGCCGCCCTTGACATAGCCGCCGACGTCATAGGTCCAGGTCAGGGTGGTCTTGCCGTCCTTTTCCGCCAGGGCCCAGACCATGTGGCCGGACGCGCCGGTGAACTGGAACGGGCCAAGGCTGCCCTCCAGCCGCATCTCCTTGCCGGGCGAGACATAGACCACGCTCATGTGCCGCGCGCCGCCGCCGCCAGGCAGGGCCTCGCACCAGCAGCCGCCGGCCTTGGCGTCCAGGGTCAGGTTGTGGGCGTCGCCGGACCAGCTGTGCTGGGAGTTCCACCATTGGCCGGGCTGGACCAGGGCCGCCCAGACCCGGGCCGCCGGGGCGGCGATCTCGACGGTGTGGCGGATCTCGAAGCCGGCTGGCGAGACGTCCGCCACTTCGGCTCGCGCCGCGCTGGTTCCCGCCACACTGGCGAGCGCCAGACCCAGCGCCGTTCCGACGATCCATGCCCTGGCCATGGCCGTTCCCCCAGTTGAACGGTCATCCAAACGTGGCTTGAGCGGATATTCAAGAGGGGGCTTCGCTGCTCTAAGCCCGGTGAATTCACATGTCCCAACCGGTCCTACCAACGAGGTAAGGAGCGGTCCTTCTCCCCTTGCGGGAGAAGGTGTCGGCGCAGCCGACGGATGAGGGGTCGCGCCGGCGATTGCCGATTGGCGCAAGCAGCTTAGCCCGAGAGGCCTCGTCGACCCCTCATCCGACCCGCACACGCGGGCCACCTTCTCCCGCAAGGGGAGAAGGACGAGGCAGCCACAGCAACGTTCCGTGGTCGCTCGAATCTGCAAGCTTGTGTGCCCCCGGCTCGGTCTGGAAACCGAAACCGGGGGAAAGCTATCGTTCTTGGTTAAGCGCTGGTCTTGGCCAAGTTCCGCAGCACGAAGTTCAGCACGCCGCCGTTACGGAAATACTCCAGTTCCGTGGGCGTATCGATCCGGCAGCGGACCGGGAAGCGGGCGATCTTGCCGTCCGAGGCGCGGTAGAGCTCGACCATGATCTGCTTGCGCGGCGTGATGTCTTCCAGGTCGCGAATGGTGACGATCTCGTCCCCGGTCAGGCCCAGGCGCTGCCAGCCGTCGGCGATGAACTGCAACGGCAGGACGCCCATGCCCACCAGGTTGGAACGGTGGATGCGTTCGAAGCTTTCGGCGATCACGGCGCGGACGCCCAGCAGCTTGGTGCCCTTGGCCGCCCAGTCGCGGGACGAGCCGGTGCCGTATTCCTTGCCGGCGAAGATCACCATCGGCCGGCCCTCGCCCCTGTAGCGCATGGCCGCGTCATAGATCGCCATGGTCTCGCCGGAGGGGAAGTGCTTGGTCACCCCGCCTTCGATGTCCGGGGTGATCTTGTTGCGGATGCGGATGTTGGCGAAGGTGCCGCGCATCATCACTTCATGGTTGCCGCGGCGGGCGCCGTAGGAGTTGAAGTCGTTCTGGCTGACCTGGTGCTGCGACAGGTATTCGCCGGCCGGGGAAGCCTTGCGGATGTTGCCGGCCGGGCTGATGTGGTCGGTGGTGATGCTGTCGCCGAAGATGCCCAGGATGCGGGCCTCGACCACGTCGGTGATCGCCTCCGGCTCCATCTTCAGCCCTTCGAAGTAGGGCGGGTTCTGGACATAGGTGGAGCCGATGTCCCAGGCGTAGGTCTGGCCGCCGGCGACCTTGATGCCCTGCCAGTTCTTGTCGCCCTTGAAGACGTCCTTGTAGCGGGTCTCGAACATGGCGTTGGTGACGACCTTGCGCTGCAGGGTCGCGATGTCCTTGGACGAGGGCCAGATATCCTTCAGATAGACGTCCTTGTTGCCCTTGCCCTTGCCGATCGGCTCGTTGACCAGGTCGATGTTCATCGAGCCGGCCAGTGCGTAGGCCACCACCAGGGGCGGGCTGGCCAGGTAGTTGGCGCGCACGTCGGGGTTCACCCGGCCCTCGAAGTTGCGGTTGCCCGACAGCACGCTGACGGCCACCACGTCGCCGTCGGTGACGGCCTTGGAGATCGGCTCCGACAGGGGGCCGGAGTTGCCGATGCAGGTGGTGCAGCCATAGCCCACCAGGTTGAAGCCCAGCGCGTCCAGCGGCTTGGTGAGGCCGGCCTTGGTCAGGTAGTCGGTGACCACCTGCGAGCCGGGGGCCAGGGAGGTCTTCACCCAGGGCTGCACCTTCAGGCCCTTGGTGACCGCGTTCTTGGCCAACAGGCCGGCGGCGATCAGGACGCTGGGGTTGGAGGTGTTGGTGCAGGAGGTGATGGCGGCGATGACCACGTCGCCGTTGCCCACGGTGTAGTCCTCGCCCGAGACCGGGAAGCGCAGGGCCGCGGTGTCGTCGGTCTTGGAAAACTCGCCGGTGAGGGCGTCCTTGAACTTGGACGCCGATTCGCTGAGCAGCACCCGGTCCTGCGGACGCTTGGGGCCGGCCAGGGAGGGCAGCACCGAGGAGAGGTCCAGGTCCAGGGTGTCGGAGAATACCGGGTCGGCGGCGCCGGGTTCATGCCAGAAGCCCTGGGCTTTGGCGTAGGCTTCCACCAGGGCGACGCGGTCGGCGGTGCGGCCGGTGGCGGCCAGGTAGTCGATGGTGGCCCGGGTGACCGGGAAGAAGCCGCAGGTGGCGCCGTATTCGGGGGCCATGTTGGCGATGGTCGCCTGGTCTTCCAGGGTCAGGCTGGCCAGGCCGTCGCCGAAGTACTCGACGAACTTGCCCACCACGCCCTTCTTGCGCAGCATCTGGGTGACGGTGAGCACCAGGTCGGTGGCGGTCGCGCCTTCCGGCAGGGCGCCGGTGAGCTTGAAGCCGATGACCTCGGGGATCAGCATCGGGATCGGCTGGCCCAGCATGGCCGCCTCGGCCTCGATGCCGCCCACGCCCCAGCCCAGGACCGACAGGCCGTTGATCATGGTGGTGTGGCTGTCGGTGCCGACCACGGTGTCGGGATAGGCCACCTCGGCGCCGTCGGCGGCGTTGGTCCACACGGTCTGGGCCAGGTGTTCCAGGTTCACCTGGTGGCAGATGCCGGTGCCGGGGGGCACGACGCGGAAGTTGTTGAAGGCCGAGGAGCCCCAGCGCAGGAAGCGGTAGCGCTCCAGGTTGCGCTCGTATTCCTTCTCGACGTTCTCGCCGAAGCTCTTGGCGGTGCCGAAGTAGTCCACCATCACCGAGTGGTCGATGACCAGGTCGACGGGGGTCAGCGGATTGATCTTTTCCGGGTCGGCGCCCAGGCTGGTCATGGCGTCGCGCATGGCGGCCAGGTCGACCACGGCGGGCACGCCGGTGAAGTCCTGCATCAGCACCCGCGCCGGGCGGAAGCTGATTTCGTGTTCGACGCTGCCCTTGTTGACCAGCCAGGCGGCGATGGCCTTGAGGTCTTCCTGACCGACCGAAACGCCGTCTTCATTGCGCAGAAGGTTCTCCAGCAGCACCTTCATCGAGACGGGCAGGCTGGAAATTCCCGCCAAGCCGGCTTCCTCGGCGGCGGGCAAGCTGTAGTAAGCATAGGTCTTGTCGCCGACCGTCAGGTCGCGGCGGGTGTTGAGGCTGTCTTTAGACGCCATGAGAGGGTCCTTTCCCTGTTGCAGGCCGCCCGAAATCCGGTCACGGGATCGCGCGCTGTTCGAAGCGGACACACAGCGTCCGCCCCCGCGCGGCGTCGCCCCCGTACGGCCGCGGGTGTCATAGCCTTCGAGGGCGCCCGCGTCCATGCGTGGGGACACCGCCTTTGATTGAATCACTCGTCCTCCAAGGCCTTACCCTGCAAAGGGGCGAACGGATCCTTTTTCAGGGCCTCGACGTGCGCGTGGCGGCGGGCGAGGCGGTGGCCCTGACCGGCGCCAACGGGGCGGGCAAGACCAGCCTGCTGCGCGCGGTGGCCGGTTTCATCCGGCCCGCGGCGGGTCAGATTCGCTTCGAGGGGGAAGGCGGCCCGATCCCCGCCGACGACGCCCGCCGCGCCGGCTGTCACCTGCTGGGCCACCAGGATGGGCTGAAGACCGGCCGCACCGCCCGCGACGAGCTGCTGTTCCAGGCCCGCTGGGCCGGCGGCTCGGACGGCGCCGCCCTGGAAACCGCCCAGATCCTCGGTCTCACCCGCCTGCTGGACCTGGAGGTGCGCAAGCTTTCCGCCGGCCAGCGCCGCCGCCTGGCCCTGGCGCGGCTGGTCGCCGCCCGGCGGGATCTGTGGCTGCTGGACGAGCCCATGGCGCCGCTGGACGCCGCCCACCGGGCCATCTTCGGCGAGCTGATGACCGAGCACCTCGCCGGCGGCGGCCTGATCCTGGCGGCCGTACACGACCCCCTGCCCATCGACGCCCGGGCGGTGGAGATCAGCCGGTGAGTCCGCCCGTAAGCCCTTTGGCAGCCCTGTTCCGGCGGGAGATCGCCCTGGCCTGGGGCCGGGGTGGCGGGCCGCTGCTGGCCCTGGGGTTCTACGCCGGGGCGGTGACCCTGCTGCCGCTCTCCATCGGCCCGTCGGGGGCGCACCTGGCGGCGGTGGCGGTGGGGGTGTCGTGGGTATGCCTGGCCCTGGCCTCGCTGCTGTCGCTGGAGCGCCTGTTCGAGCGGGACTTCGAGGACGGGGCCCTGGACCTGCTGGCGCTGGGTCCCCTGCCGCTGGAAGCGATCTGCCTGATCAAGGCCCTGGCCCAATGGTTCACCGCCGGCGCGCCTCTGGCCCTGGCCGCGCCGATCGGGGCCATCGCCCTTGGCGCGCCCGTCGCGGCCGCCCCATTGCTGTTCGCGGCGGCGGCCCTG
>DASVMY010000051.1:0-2329 GCA_036384135.1 Caulobacteraceae bacterium
CGCGCGGCCACGCCCGAGCGGCGCCTGTGGGCCATCCGCCAGCTCACCGCTGCCGGCATCCCCACCACGGTGATGTTCGCCCCGGTGATCCCCGGCCTCAACGACCACGAGATGGAGGCGGTGCTGCACCGCGCCGCGCAGGCCGGCGCCACCACGGCCGGCTATGTGATGCTGCGCCTGCCGCTGGAGATCAAGGACCTGTTCCGCGAGTGGTTGGAGAGCGAGCGGCCCGACCGCGCCTCCCGCGTCATGTCCCTGGTTCGCCAGATGCGCGGCGGTAAGGACTACGATCCCCAATGGGGCAAGCGGATGAAGGGCGAAGGCCCCATCGCCGACCTCACCCGCCAGCGCTTCGCCATCGCCCAGCGCCGCTTCGGCCTCGACCAGGACCGCAAGCCGCTGGTCACAACCCTGTTCAAGGTCCCGCCGAAAGCGGGGGATCAGATGGAGCTGTTTGGGTAGGGCGCCCCTATGCCGCCTTCTCGAACAGCATCGCCTTGGTGAGGAACGCCGTGTCCTGCGCCGCCAGCCTCAACCCCACCCCCGCGAACAACGCTTCCAGGTCCGTCTCGCAATAGCTGCCGTAGAACGGCTCGTGGAAATAGGCCGGGAAGGCTTCCAGCAGACGGCCCAGCCGCGGCTCGTCCACGGTCTGGATGGAGTCAGCCAGGGCGAGCACGCCGCCAGGCTTCAGCACCCGGGCGATCTCGGCGGCCACCGCGATCCGCACCCGCGGCGGCAGTTCGTGGAACAGGTAGACGCAGGTCACCGCATCCTGGCTGGCGTCGGCGAAGGGCAGGTGTTCGGCGTTGGCCTGCACCAGGGCGTCCACCCCGGAGTTGCGCCGCGCCTCCTCCAGATAGGCTGGAGACAGGTCCGTACCGGCCAGCCGCGCCCGCGGGAACGCCGCGCCCAGGTCCCGCAGGAAAGCGCCGGCGCCGCACGCCAGGTCCAGGATGGCCAGGCCCCGATGGTCCCGCTGTTTCCAGGCCTGGGCCAGCAGCGACAAGGCCCGCCGGCGCATGGCCCCCGCCGTGCCGGCGAACAGGGCCTCCACCTGGGTCTCATAGCGCCGCGCGCTCTCCTCGGTGAACCAGCCGCCGGTCTGGAAATGGAAGTTCTGGCGGTAGTAGGTGGGATAGACCCCCGCCGGCGCCTCTTCCCGCGCCTCCACGCCCCCGCCCCGCCGTCGCCGGGCCTCCACCGCCCGCGCGTCGCTGAGAAAGTCGATGGCCCGGCGCACTGCCCCAACCGGGTCGGGCGGACCGTCGTCCATGGGCGGATAGAGGCCGCGCGCCACGTCCCGCGCCTCCTTTTCGAAGGCCTCCATCCAGGCCTTGCGGACCAGGCCATCGGGGATCGGGTCGGACTTGGGGGCGAAGCTGGCGGGTTGTTCCTTGGTCGGGCGGGTGATGGCCCGGGCGGCGAGGCCCGCCGCGCTCCACCAGACCGCCTTGACCGTGGCGCGGGCCGCCTGGGTGGCCCGATCGCCGGCGAAGGCGCCCAACCTCTCCTGGCTTGGCCTTTCCTGAGGTGACTTATCCTGACTCAATGGCCTGTCCGCGAAAACACACCCACCAGCTCAATATGAGGCGACCACAGGAACTGGTCCACCGGCAGCACCCGTTCCAACACAAAGCCCGCGTCAATGAGCAACCGGGCGTCACGGGCGAAGGTCACTGGGTTGCAGGAGACGCCGATCACCCTGGACACCTTGGACTTCGCCAGCTGCGCTGTCTGTTCAAAGGCGCCGGCGCGGGGCGGATCGAACAGGGCCACGTCGATCTTCTTCATCTCCTCGGCCAGTAGCGGTCGCCGGTCCAGGTCCCGCGTCTCGCCGACGATGGCCTTGAGCCCCGGCGCGCTGGCCGTGGCGGCCACCATGGCCCGCACCGCAGGACCGGAGGCGTCCGCCGCCAGCACCGGCGCCACCTGCGCCAAGCGGAAGGTGAACGTGCCCACCCCGCAATAGAGGTCGGCGATCCGTCCCGCCCCCTGCGCAGCCGTCACTGCAAAGTCCGCCATGGCCTCCTCCGCCTGGGGGGTGGCCTGCAGGAAGGCGCCCGCCGGCAGGGCGACGCTGGCGCCGCCGATGCGCACCACCGGTTGGCGTTCCTGGTAGACGATCTCTCCGGCCATAGTCACCCGCGCCAGGCCCGCCGCGCTGGCGGCCTCGGCGGCCCGCATCCGCGCGTCGGCGGAAAGCCCGCCGCTGCGCCGCTCGACACCGGTGACATCCACGTCCAGGCCGGTGGCCGTGACGGTGACATGCAAGGTCGGAGCGGACTTGGGATGCTCCAGGAACGGCTCGGCCAGCCGCGCGAGGTCC
>DASVMY010000052.1:0-10879 GCA_036384135.1 Caulobacteraceae bacterium
CCGGCCGGCCCGTGTGCGGCGATAGATGGCCCCGACCTGGCGCTGGCCGGCGTCTCGGGCCGCCTGGACCTTGGCGCGGTTGCGGTCGTCCAGCAGGCTGAGGATGTGGGTCGTGGCCTGCCCCGTGTGCCAGCTGACCGCCTCGTCAGGCTCCAGCAACGCGGCCAGGTCGGTATTGCGGCGGCCAGGTTCGGGCTGGGGCCAGCCAATCCAGAGCGACTTCAGGGCGGGCGGCAGGCGCTCGAAGGCCGTCGCCAGACCGGGGCGGGTCTCGCGGCCCCGGGGCAGGTGGGCGGGCGGTTCGCGGCAGGCGATCACCAGAATCCGCCGGCGGGACTGCGGCAGGAAGCTGGCTGCGTCGGCCTCGATGGCGCCGAACGCGTAGCCCTGATCGCCCAGGGCTTGGCAAAGGGCGGTGAAGTCGTCGCCGCCGTGGGAGGACAGCAGCCCGACGACATTCTCTATGACGACGATGCGGGGGGCTCTGTCAGCGGCCGCCAACCCCTCAACCAGCCGCCAGAACCCGAAGAAGGCGGAAGACCGCCCGCCCTTCAGCCCCGCTCGCCCGCCGGCCAGGCTGAAGTCCTGGCAGGGGCTGGAGGCCCAGGCCAGGTCGGCGTGGCCGGGCAGATCCTTTGGGCTCAGGGCCCAGACGTCGCCCTCTACAATGTCGGCCTCGCCGAAGTTGGCGCGGTAAGTGCGGGTCTTCACTGGGTCGAAGTCGTTGGCGAACAGGCAGTCCCAGCCCGCGCCCAGGCCCAGCCGGGCCATGCCGCCCCCGGCGAAGAACTCATAGAAGGTGTGGGGCGGCCGACTCATCGCCAAGGGACCTTAGGGTGAGTTGGCGGCGGCGTGAATCGCCGCGATCGCCGCGCTTGACGCTCCCAGCGGCCGGGTCCAGGTTTTCATGAACAACGATAAGCCTAAAAAGGGAGACGGCGATGGAGCGCGCCTACGATCTCGTGATCCGGGGCGGCCGGGTCTATGACGGCTCCGGCGGACCGGCGCTGGACGCCGACGTCGCGGTCAAGGACGGGGTCATCGCCGCGGTGGGCCAGATCAACGGCCGGGGCGCCGAAGAGATCGACGCGCGGGGCCTTATCGTCACGCCGGGTTTCGTCGACATCCACACCCACTATGACGGCCAGGCCACCTGGGACCACCGCATGCAGCCCTCCTCCTGGCACGGGGTCACCACCGTGGTCATGGGCAACTGCGGCGTCGGCTTCGCGCCCTGCCACGGCGAGGACCACGACCGGCTGGTGCGGCTGATGGAGGGGGTGGAGGACATCCCCTTCCCGGTCCTGACCCAGGGCCTGCCGTGGAACTGGAAGTCCTATCCCGACTATCTGGACAGCCTGCAGGATCGCCGCTTCGACGTCGATATCGGCAGCCAGCTGCCGCACGCGGCCCTGCGGGTGTTCGTGATGGGCGAGCGCGGCGCCAACCGGGAACCGGCCAATGCGGCCGACATCGCGGCCATGGCGGCTATCGCTCAGCGGGCGGCCGAAGCCGGCGCGCTTGGCTTTTCCACTTCCCGCACCCTGAACCACCGCACCAGCGACGGCCAGCCGACCCCGACCCTCACCGCCGGCGAGGACGAGCTGACCGGCATCGCCATGGGCCTGGCCGCGGCCGGCAAGGGCGTGCTGCAGGTGGTGTCCGATTTCCAGGACCCCACTGAAGAGTTCGCCATGCTGCGGCGGATCGTCGAGGCGTCCGGTCGGCCGCTGTCCTTCTCCCTGGTCCAGAGCCCGCTCAACGGCGATGGCTACAAGACCTTGCTGGGGGCCGTGGAAGGCGCCGTCGAGGCCGGCCTGCGGATCAAGGCTCAGGTGGCGGCGCGGCCGGTGGGCGTGCTGCTGGGGCTGGAACTGACGGTGAATCCCTTCAGCCAGTATCCGGCGTACCGCGAGATCGCCAAGCTCAGCCTGGCCGAGCGGGTGGAGCGGCTCAGCGACCCCGGCTTCCGCGCCCGCCTGTTCGAGGACCGGCCCGAGGGAGGCATCCGCGGCGCCGGCGGCGGGCTTGGCCGCATGCACGTGATGGCCGACATCCCCGACTATGAGCCAACCCTGGAAACCACCATCACCGCCATCGCCGCGGCGCGCGGAGTGACCCCGGAGGATGTGGCCCTGGACCACATGCTGACCAACGGCGGGCGCGGCATGCTCTATGTGCCGTTCCTCAACTACACCGACGGCAACCTCGATCCGGCCTACGCCATGATCACCCACAAGGACACGGTGCCGGGCCTGTCCGATGGCGGCGCCCACGTGGGCATGATCTGCGACGGCTCCTTCCCCACCACCATGCTCACCCATTGGACCCGCGACCGCACGCGCGGGCCGAAGCTCGCCCTGGAGCAGGTTATCCGGATGCAGACCCAGGACACCGCGCGCACCGTCGGCCTCTACGACCGCGGCCTGATCGCGCCGGGCTACCGCGCCGACCTCAACGTCATCGACTACGACAAGCTGACCCTGCACGCGCCACAGGTGGCCTATGACCTGCCGGCCGGCGGGCGGCGGCTGATCCAGCGGGCCAGCGGCTATGTCGCCACCATCGTCGCCGGCCAGGTCACCTATCGCGATGGCGAACCCACCGACGCCCTGCCCGGACGCCTGTTGCGCGGCGCCCAGGCCGCGCCCATCGCGCAAGCCGCTGAATAGAAGGAGGAGCGCCATGACCCCGCGAGTCCTGGAAACCGCCTGCGAGTGGCGCGCCGAGGATGTGGCCGACCCGGCCGCCTGGACCGAACTTCTGTCCGATAGCGAGATCGCCGAGATCGACGCCGCTATCACCCACGCCCGCGACGTGTCGGCGGAGATGCTTGATATCGGCAAGGAAGACTTCCCCCTGCCGACCCTGGGGTCGCGTCTCAAAGGCATCGAGGCGGAACTGATGGATGGGCGGGGATTCGTGCTGATCCGTGGCCTGCCGCGCGAGCGCTATTCCAACGACGACATGTGTTGGGCCTATTGGGGTCTGGGCGCCCACCTCGGCCGGCCCTGGCCGCAGAACCACTACGGCCACGTCCTGGGCGATGTCACTGACCAGGGCAAGCGGCTGGACGATCCCACCGCGCGGGGCAATGAGCTGGGCCAGATCGGCCTGGATTTCCACTGCGACGGCTCGGACCTGGTGGGCCTGCTCTGCCTGCAGACCGGCGTCTCGGGCGGCCGCTCGGCGGTGTGCAACTCCGTGGCCCTGCACAATGCCCTGGTGCGTGAGCGTCCGGACCTGGCGGCGGAGCTTTACAAGCCCCAGCCCTTCGACATGCGCGGCGAGCAGGCGCCGGGCAAGCGCGGCTGGTACGCGCTGCCGGTGTTCACCAACCATGGCGGCCGGCTCTTCATCCGCCTGATCGGCGCCTACATCCACGCCTCGCAGCGGCACCCCGACGCGCCGCGCCTGACGCCGGCGGCCATCGAAGCCCTGGCCTGGATGCACGACGCGGCGGAGGGCGGCGCGTTCAGTGTCACCATGGATTTCCAGCCCGGCGACATGCAGTTCATCAACAACTACCACGTCCTGCACGGCCGCGAGCCGTACGAGGACGACCGCGCCGCCGGCAAGGTCCGCCATCTCAAACGGCTGTGGCTGGAAACCGGGGCCCTGGTCGATCGGCCGGGCTATTTCCGCAACAACATCTCCAGCCACTGGGCCGACAAGAAGGTGATCAGCCGGCTGGACATCCCCCTCATGCAATGAGGGGGAGCGCCGAGGGCAGGGGAGCGTGAGCGACCGATGCCCGGCGAGGGGGAGAAGTGCGCAGGCAAACCCATAGGTCAGCGCCGACCCCATCTCACCGCGGCCGGTGGGTTTCTCCCCTCCGCGGCGCATCGCCTGCTTCGCGGGCTCCGCGCGCCGCACCTCCCCTCGTCTTCACGAGGGGAGGATCAAGAAGCCCCGTCCTACTCCCCAAACCCCTCGCCCGGCGTGATCGGAGCCAGGCGGATCAGGCGGCTGTCGGCGACGCCGGCGGTGCGGTGCTTGACGTGCTCGCGGTAGTCGGGGTCGGTGACCATGGCCAGGAAGGCGCCGGCGCCGGGATATTCGGCGATGAAGGCCAGGTCCCAGTGCTCGTCGGCGGGCCCGGTGACCACCGTCTCCGGCCGGCCGGCCCAGATCTGACGGCCGCCGACGCGGGCGAAGACCTCGGCGCTGGTGCGGCCATAGGCGCGGTAGGCTTCAAGGCCGGTGATCGTCTTGCCGTGGTCGGGATGATCGGCGGGATAGTCGGCCCAGGGTTTCAGCCGGACCAGGTTCAGCATCTGGATCGGGGTGTCGCGGGGCAGGGCCTTGAAGGCGTCGAACTGAGCCCGGCTGGGATCCACCGAACCCGCTGGGTCGGCATTGCCTGGAGCGTCTGGCATCCCTTCATCCTCACCTGCGTGGAGCGCGCTGATTTGACCCCCCGCGTCCTTGCGCCGCAACCCGGTTAACCGTTTCTCGCCAAAACATCGATAGGATCATCCTCCATGATCCTGACCATCGTCCTTGCCCTGATCGGCGCTGCGCTCGGCGCCTTCCTTCGGCCAAGGCCGTTGGCGGTGGCGTTCGCCGCCGCCCTGTCCGCGGGCAGTCGGGCCGGCTCGCTGTTCGTCGCTCGCCTGTTCCAGGAAGGCGATGGCTCGGCGAACTGGGGCGGCGACGTCCTCAACTACATGGACTCGCCGTTCACCAGCTATCTCGTCATCATCTCCGCCTGCGCCGGTGCGGCGCTGTTCACGGCCCTGCTACGCCCGTTCCTCCGGGAAGGTCGCTCGCGGCCCCTCTGGATGCCCCAGGAAGGCGACGTCCGCCGGCGTGATCGCACCGGTAAATTCATCCGAGCGGCCGGCATGGTCGAGGAACGCGCCATCCACAGCAGCGCCGAGGCCCGCATCCGCGCCAACCTTGAACGCTGAGAGGCTTGACCGGACCAGGCGCCAACCTAAAAACCCCCTTCGCCGGGCATCTTATCGGTGATATCTAATCAGTGCTTAGTTATTGAGCGGGAGCCGCCGAGGGGATATCGGCGGCGGACTTCCCGGTTTGAAATGTTGAAGTGATCCAAGCAGGTCTCCCAAGTCCCTGCTTTGTCGGAGGGTTTCCCCATGAAATTGCGTACCGCGGCGGTTTGCGCCGCCTTTTTCCTCGGCTCGGCGGGCTCCGCCCTGGCCGACACCAACTATCTCGTGAAGCTTGAGGCGCCTGTACCGTCGGCCATGAAGTTCATGGCGGCGCATGCGATGTGGAGCTGCGTGGCCTCGACCTGCGGATCCGGCGGCGCCCCCGAAGAGTCCTTCTCTGTCCCGTCCTGCAAGGAACTGGCGAAGAAGGTCGGCAAGATCGTGTCCTTCGGCGACGACCGCCACAAGCTCTCGGCGGACGAAATTGAAAAGTGCAACACGGCGGCGAGCCACTAGAGCACGATGAGTTTTGTCGGAACCGACAAAACTCTGAATCGTGCTCGCAAACTCAAGAATCGAGCCTGTTCTTCCTGTTTTGATGATTCCATCAAAACAGGACAGGCTCTGGGCTGAAGGCTGACGTCGGGTGACCTGGGGCGGCGCCGCGAGGGCCGCCCTTTTTCATGCCCTGGTTATAAGGGTCGGTCTGCGCAACACCGTTCGGAACAAGGGCCGGCGCCCTTGGTTGCGGCTCCGGACATCGCATGCTATCAGGCGCGCGGCTTCGGGCGAGGGGGTTCTGCGCAGCCTCTCTGGCCCAGGTGCTTTTTCAAGCGCATTCAAGCCTTTATGTCGGATTTGGGCCCCTGCCCCAAGCCGGCGCTGTCGTGACACCGGGCGGATCAAAGTGGCTGACGATTCCAAGGCGACGGATGTGGGCGCGCGATACGCGCAGGCCCTGTTCGATCTCGCCCTCGAAAATAACGAACTGCCGGCTGTGGAAGCCGATTTGAAGTCCATCAAGGCCATGAGCGCCGATAGCGCCGACCTTCGCACCCTGATCGCCTCGCCGGCTTTCGGCGCCGAGGACAAGGCCAAGGGGCTGCTGGCCATCGCCGACGCCGCGGCGTTCACGGCGACCACACGCAAGTTCATCGGCCTGCTCAGCGCCAACCACCGCGTTTCGGCGCTGCCGACCGTCATCTCGGCCTTCCAGGGGCTGTCCGCGGTCTACCGTGGCGTGGTCTCCGCCGAGGTGGTCACCGCGGTGCCGATGACCGCCGCCCAATCCAGCGGCCTTGCCGCCGCCCTGCGCGCCAGCCTGGGCAAGGATCCCGAGATCGAGACCCGCGTCGACCCCGCCATCCTCGGCGGCGTCAAGGTGCGTGTGGGCTCGCGCCTTTACGATGCTTCGCTGAAGTCGAAGCTCGATTCCCTGAAGTTCGCCCTGAAGAGAGCGTAAGAAAAACATGGACATCCGCGCCGCCGAGATTTCGGCCATCCTGAAATCCCAGATCGCCAACTTCGGCGTCGAAGCCGACGTATCCGACGTCGGCACGGTGCTGAGCGTGGGCGACGGCATCGCCCGCGTGTTCGGCCTCGACAGCGTCCAGGCCGGCGAAATGGTCGAGTTCCCCAAGGCTGGGGTCAAGGGCATGGCCCTCAACCTGGAACGCGATAACGTCGGCATCGTGATCTTCGGCGCCGACGCCCAGATCAGCGAGGGCGACGAAGTCCGGCGCCTGGGCGAAATCGTCGACGTGCCGGTGGGCAAGGGGCTGCTGGGGCGCGTGGTCAACCCGCTGGGCGAGCCCATCGACGGCAAGGGGCCGATCGCCTCGGACGAACGCCGCCGCGTGGACGTCAAGGCGCCGGGCATCATCCCGCGCAAGTCGGTGCACGAGCCGGTGCAGACGGGCCTGAAGGCCATCGACGCCCTGATCCCGATCGGCCGCGGCCAGCGCGAACTGATCATCGGCGACCGCCAGACGGGCAAGACCGCCGTCGCCATCGACACCATCCTGAACCAGAAGGCGATCAACGCCGGCACGGACGAGAGCGCCAAGCTCTATTGCATCTACGTCGCCATCGGCCAGAAGCGCTCCACCGTGGCCCAGATCGTCAAGACGCTCGAAGAGCGCGGCGCCCTGGACTACACCATCGTCGTGGCCGCCACGGCGTCGGAACCGGCTCCGCTGCAGTTCCTGTCCCCCTTCGCCGGCTGCGCCATGGGCGAGTGGTTCCGTGATAACGGCATGCACGCCCTGATCATCTATGACGACCTTTCCAAACAGGCCGTCGCCTATCGTCAGATGTCGCTGCTGCTGCGCCGTCCGCCGGGCCGCGAAGCCTATCCTGGCGACGTCTTCTACCTGCACTCCCGCCTGCTTGAGCGCGCGGCCAAGCTGAACAGCGACTATGGTTCGGGTTCGCTGACCGCCCTGCCGCTGATCGAGACCCAGGCCAACGACGTCTCGGCCTATATCCCCACCAATGTGATCTCGATCACCGACGGTCAGATCTTCCTGGAAACCGACCTGTTCTATCAGGGCATCCGCCCGGCGGTGAACGTCGGCATCAGCGTCAGCCGGGTGGGCTCCTCGGCCCAGATCAAGGCCATGAAGCAGGTTACTGGCCCGCTGAAGGGCGAGTTGGCCCAGTACCGGGAAATGGCCGCCTTCGCCAAGTTCGGCTCCGACCTCGACGCCTCCACCCAGCGCCTGCTGGCCCGCGGCGAGCGCCTCACCGAGCTGCTCAAGCAGCCGCAGTACTCGCCGCTGGCGGTGGAAGAACAGGTCTGCGTGATCTACGCCGGCACCCGCGGCTATCTGGACAAGGTCGCCGTCAACGCGGTCGGTCGTTTCCAGCAGGAGTTCCTGAGCCGCGTGCACAGCCAGCACGCCGGGCTGCTGGAATCGATCCGCGCCGAGAAGGCCCTCTCCGCCGAAATGGAGAGCGAGTTGAAGTCGGCCCTGGAGAGCTTCTCCGAGACCTTCGCGTAGTCGTCTCCGGAGCGCTCAAGCCATGGCCAGCCTCAAGGAGATGCGCAATCGGATCGCCAGCGTGAAAGCCACGCAGAAGATCACGAAGGCGATGCAGATGGTGGCGGCGGCGAAACTCCGCCGCGCCCAGGATTCCGCCCAGAACGCACGGCCCTATGCCGCGCGGATGGCGGGCGTGATCGCCAACCTTGCGGCCGGGGTCTCCGGTCCGGGGGCGCCGCGCCTGCTGGTGGGCACGGGGGCGGAACAGCGCCACCTGGTGGTGGTCGCCACCGCCGACCGCGGCCTGGCCGGGGGCTTCAACTCCTCCATCGTCCGCGCCGCGCGCGAGCGCATCGGCTCGCTGATCGCCAACGGCAAGGACGTCAAGATCATCGTGGTCGGCCGCAAGGCCCGCGACCAGCTGCGCCGCCTGTACGGCAACCGCTTCGTGGCCTTCTTCGAGGCCGGCAACCCTTCACTGGAACGGGCCCAGCCCGTGGCCGAGAAGATCCTGGAACTGTTCGACGCCGGCGACGTGGATGTGGTCACCCTGATCTACAGCCGTTTTAAGTCGGTGGTCAGCCAGATCCCGACCCTGCGCCAGCTGATCCCCGCCTCGGTCGACGAGGGCGCGCCGAAAGTGGACCTAAAGGGCGCCGGCTATGAATACGAGCCGGACGAGGAGAGCATCCTCGCCACCCTGCTGCCGCGGAACATCACCGTCCAGGTCCTGGGCGCCATGCTGGAAAACCAGGCCGGCTTCTTCGCCGCCCAGATGAGCGCCATGGACAACGCCACGCGCAACGCGGGCGATATGATCAACGCCTACACCATCCAATATAACCGCACTCGCCAGGCGCAGATTACCAAGGAGCTGATCGAGATCATCTCCGGCGCCGAAGCGCTCTAGACGCAAAGAAGAGAGTTAGACCATGGCCACCGCCGCCGCCGCCGCCAAGAAGCCCGCCGCTCCCAAGAAGGCCCCCGCCAAGGCCGCCGTTGGGGCCGCCCCCGCCGCCACGACCGTGGCCGGCATCGCCACGGGACGCATCTCCCAGGTGATCGGCGCGGTCGTCGACGTCGAGTTCGACGGCCACCTGCCGGCCATCCTCTCGGCCCTGGAAACCACCAACACCGACCAGCGGACGGGCGAAAGCTTCCGCCTGGTGCTGGAGGTGGCCCAGCACCTGGGTGAGAACACCGTGCGCACCATCGCCATGGACACCACCGAGGGCCTGACCCGCGGTCAGCCAGTGGTCGACACCGGCAAGTCGATCACCGTGCCGGTGGGTCCCGCGACCCTGGGCCGGATCATGAACGTGATCGGCGATCCCATCGACATGGCCGGCCCGATCAACAGCCCCTTTAGCGCCTCGATCCACCGTGACGCGCCGCTGTTCACCGAGCAGTCCACCCAGGCGGAAATCCTGGTCACCGGCATCAAGGTCATCGACCTGCTGTGCCCCTACACCAAGGGCGGCAAGATCGGCCTGTTCGGCGGCGCCGGCGTGGGCAAGACCGTGACCATGCAGGAGCTGATCAACAACATCGCCAAGGTGTACGGCGGTTATTCGGTGCTGGCCGGCGTGGGCGAGCGCACCCGCGAGGGCAACGACCTCTATCACGAAATGATCGAGTCCAAGGTCAACGTCGACCCCAAGGCGAACAACGGCTCCACCGAAGGCTCGCGCTGCGCCCTGGTCTACGGCCAGATGAACGAGCCCCCCGGCGCCCGCGCCCGCGTCGCCCTCACCGGCCTGGCCCAGGCGGAATACTTCCGCGACCAGGAAGGCAAGGACGTGCTGCTGTTCATCGACAACATCTTCCGCTTCACCCAGGCCGGCTCGGAAGTGTCGGCTCTGCTGGGCCGGATCCCGTCGGCGGTGGGTTATCAACCCACCCTGGCCACAGAGATGGGCAATCTGCAGGAACGCATCACCTCCACCAACAAGGGTTCGATCACATCGGTGCAGGCGATCTACGTGCCCGCCGATGACCCGACCGATCCGGCTCCGGCCACCTCCTTCGCGCACTTGGACGCCACGACAATGCTCAGCCGCGACATTGCGGCGCAGGGCATCTTCCCGGCCATCGACCCGCTGGACTCCACCTCGCGGATTCTCGACCCGCTGGTAATCGGCGACGAGCACTATCAGGTCGCCCGCCGGGTTCAGGAAATCCTGCAGCAGTACAAGGCGCTGAAGGACATCATCGCCATCCTGGGCATGGACGAGCTGTCCGAAGAGGACAAGGTGACGGTGGCCCGCGCCCGCAAGCTGTCGCGCTTCCTGTCGCAGCCGTTCAACGTCGCCGAGGTGTTCACCAACACCCCCGGCGTGATCGTGCCCCTGGAAGACACCATCCGCTCGTTCAAGGCGGTGTGCGAAGGCGAGTACGACCACCTGCCCGAAGCCGCCTTCTTCAACGTCGGCACCATCGAAGACGCGGTGGCCAAGGCCGAGCGTCTGGCCGCGGAGGCCTAGGCCTTGGCCGAAAAGCTGCACTTTTCGCTGGTCTCGCCGGAACGGGAATTGTTCTCCGGCGAGGTCGACCAGGTGGATGCGCCGGGCTCCGAAGGCGACTTCGGCGTCCTGGCTGGTCATGCTCCGTTCATGACCGCTCTGAAAGAAGGACGGGTGACCGTTTATAACGAAAGCCAGAAGAAGGTTTATGACGTGCGCGGCGGCTTTGCCGACGTGACGCCCGAAGGCTTCACCATCCTGGCCGAACAAGCGGCGGAAGTGTTCTAGTGACCCTGTGTCGCGCAGAATCCCTGGCGAGACGGGGCGTGTAGGGACTAACAGCGAAGGGCCGGCGACGGGCGCCGCGCGACCGAATTAGGGAAGATGACTTCATGCGCCTAGCGCTCGTCAACGCGATCGTCATCACGGCCAGCCTGGCCTCCTCGGCCCTGGCCCAGACCACCGACCAGGCGGCGACGCCGGCGCCGCCACCACCCCCACCGCCTCC
Organism: Caulobacteraceae bacterium; assembly: GCA_036384135.1. Lineage (GTDB taxonomy): Bacteria > Pseudomonadota > Alphaproteobacteria > Caulobacterales > Caulobacteraceae > Acaudatibacter. The sequence continues at coordinate 10,853 of DASVMY010000052.1, forward strand.
CGCCGCTGCCGCCCCAGTGGCGCCGGC
>DASVMY010000053.1:0-8225 GCA_036384135.1 Caulobacteraceae bacterium
TGCCGCTGGGGGCAGCACGCGCTGCCGGCGCCTCATCGGAAACATTGGCCGACACGCCGGTCTCCGCCGTGCGTGGCCGCGCCGGGTATTGCGGCAGCGTGGACGCCTGGCGCGATGGCGCGGGAGGCGTCCCCAGCGCCGCCTCGCCGCGCACCGGATAGCTGGGCGTGGCGCAGGCGGCCAGGCCGCTTCCGCACAGGGCGATCAACGCCGCCTGGGTCATGAATCGGTTCATCGCCGCTCCCTTCGTGGCGCGAAAATGAGTCGAGGCGTGGTGGTTAAGCATTGGTTAATCCGATCCGGTCCCGCACGCCACAGGGCTGTGATGCGGGCGCTCAAGGTTCGCGCGCGACGCCGTCCAAAAGCGGCACGAAACGCACTTCACAAAGGACTTCCATGGGAAAGCCGCCCTTGCCGTCGCCCGCATAGCGGCAGAGCTTCTGGACAGGCCCCTTCCCCACCGGCGCCACCAGGACCCCTGACGGCTTCAGTTGAGTCAGCAGGGCTGTAGGCTCCGCCGGCGCCGCCGCCGTGACCATAATGCGGTCGAAAGGCGCCTGCTCGGCCCAGCCCAGGCCGCCGTCGCCGAACTTGGTGATCACATTGGTCAGCTGCAGGGTCTTGAACCGCGACTCGGCCTCCCGCATCAGCGTCCGGTATCGTTCCACCGTATAGACCAGCCGCGACAGCCGGGCCAAAATCGTCGTCTGATACCCCGACCCGGTTCCGATCTCGAGCACCCGCGCCCGGGGCTCCAGCGTCAGGGCCTGGGTCATCAGCCCGACGATATAGGGCTGGCTGATGGTCTGGCCGCACGCGATCGGCAAGGCCGAATCCTCGAACGAGCGCGCCTTGAACAGGTCCGGGGTGAATAGGTCCCGCGGCGTCTTCTCAATCGCCGCCAGCACGCCGGGGTCGCTCACCCCCTGGGCGCGCAAGGCCTCCATCAGCCGCCGCATGGGGCTGTCGGGGACCTCGGTGTTGGGCAGCGGCTTCTTCATGGCGTCGGATGCGGTTTCGGGGGGTGCAACTTCGGCGGCGCTCCACCCAATACCGCTTTTAAAGCGTGTACGGTCTGCATGTGGCTCAAATCGATGTGCAGAGGCGTAACAGAGATGCGGCCTTCATAGGCCGCCCTCAGATCGGTGCCTTCTGGCGGCTGCGACGGCTCGTTGCGGAATCCCAGCCAATAGTAGTCCCGGCCCCGCAGGTCGGTGCGTTTCTCGGCATAGCGCGTGCGCACGTCGCGGAAACCCTGCCGCGTCACCTCCACGGTGGAAACCTCTTCCGGCGGGCGGGCGGGGAAGTTGACGTTCAGGATCACGTCCGCCGGCCAGCCTTGCTTCACCAGGGTCTGGATCAGCCCTGGCCCATAGGCCTCGGCGGTCTCATACAGCGCCCGCTCGCTGTCATGGAACACCCGCACCATCTGCGACAGCGCGATGGACGGCACCCCCAGCGCCATCCCCTCGATGGCCCCGGCCACCGTGCCCGACAGGCTGACATCCTCGGCCGCGTTCAGGCCCCGGTTCACCCCCGACAGCACCAGGTCCGGCTTCTTGCCCGGGATCAGGTACTGGATCGCCAGCATCACGCAGTCGGTGGGCGTGCCCTCCACCGCGAACCGCCGCTCGTCCGCGATCCGCACCCGCAGCGGGTCCGACAGGGTCAGCGACCGCCCCACCCCCGACTGCTCCGTCTCCGGCGCCGAAACCCAGACATCGTCCGACAGCGCCCGCGCGATCCGCTCCAGGCATCCCAGCCCTTCCGCGTGGATCCCATCGTCGTTGGTGACGAGGATTCTCACCCCTCGCCCCCGATATGCGTCACCCCGCGCATGTAGGGATGCAGGGCCTGGGGAACGGCGATCCGGCCCTTCTCGTCCTGATAGTTCTCCATGATCGCCACCAGCGTCCGGCCCACGGCCAGGCCCGAGCCGTTCAGGGTATGGACGAACCGCGTGCCCTTCTCGCCGGCCTTCTTGCACCGTGCGTCCATGCGCCGGGCCTGGAAGTCGCCGCAGTTGGAGATCGAGCTGATCTCGCGATAGGTATCCTGCGACGGCAGCCAGACCTCCAGGTCGAAGGTCTTGCGCGCGGAAAAGCCCATGTCGCCGCTGCACAGGGCCACGGTCCGGAACGGCAGCTCCAGGCGCTTCAGGATCGCCTCGGCCGACTGCACCATCCGCTCGTGCTCTGCTTCGCTTTCCTCCGGAGTGGTGATCGCCACCAGCTCCACCTTCCAGAACTGGTGCTGGCGGATCATGCCGCGCGTGTCCTTGCCCGACGCGCCGGCTTCGGACCGGAAGCAGGGCGTCAGGGCTGTCAGCCGCAGGGGCAGTTCCTCCTCCGGCGTGATCTGTTCGCGCACCAGGTTGGTCAGGGACACCTCGGCGGTGGAGATCAGCCAGCGGTCATCAGTGGTGTGGAACAGGTCCTCGGCGAACTTGGGCAGCTGGCCGACGCCGAACACCGCTTCTTCCCGCACCAGCAATGGCGGCGACACCTCGGTGAAGCCGTGCTCCTGGGTCTGGACGTCGATCATATATTGGCCCAGCGCCCGCTCCAGCCGCGCCAGCTGGCCTTTCAGGACCACAAACCGCGAGCCGCTCATCCGGGCCGCCGCCTCGAAGTCCATCAGCCCCAGGTCGGCGCCCAGGTCGACGTGGTCCTTCACGCGTTCCAGCTTGAAGGGCTCGCCATAGCGGCGGACCTCGACATTGTGGTGCTCGTCGGCGCCGGGCGGCACGTCCTCGGCCGGCAGGTTCGGCAAGGCCGCCACCACGGCGCGCAGTTCGCCGCCCAGCCGCGTCTCGGCCTCGCCCTGGGCGGACATCTCGGCCTTCAGCCCCTCGACCTCGGCCATCAGCCGCGCCGCCTCGGCCTCGTCCTTGCGGCCCTTGGCCATGCCGATCAGCTTGGAGGTGTCATTGCGTCGGTTCTGGGCCGCCTGCAGCGCTGTCTGCGCCGCGCGCAGCTGCTCGTCCAGGGCCAGGATCGCCGGCGTCTGGGCCGACAGCCCCCGGCGCGCCCACGCTTGGTCATAGGCCTGCGGGTTGTCTCGGATAGCCCGGATGTCGTGCATGTCTCTTTAGCGCCGGTTGAAGAGCCCTTCCCCTTAGAGCGCGTCGCCAGGGGCGCCAACCAGCAAGTCTGGGCTAGGGCGGGATGCAGGAAGCGGTTTTCCACCCCCTAACACCGTCATGTATGGACGGTGGAGTGGGGCAATTTTGGAGGTCGAGCCCCCTACGCCACCCCCGCCGCCGCATCTTCCTTCTTCCGCCGCAGCTCTATCAGCGCCACGCACCAGATCGAGATCTCGTACAGAAGGCAGATCGGCAGGGCCAAGGAGATCATGCTGATCGGGTCGGGCGGGGTCACTACGGCGGCGACCACGAACACCCCGACGATGGCGTAGCGGCGTCCGCCCGCCAGGGCCTTGGCGTCGACGATCCCCGCCAGGCCCAGCAAAGTGACGATCACCGGCAGCTGGAAGCACAGGCCGAACGCCAGCATCAGGGTCTCGACCAGGGACATGTAGTCCTCGATCTTGGGCAGCAGCTGCACCGAGATCTGCCCGGCCCCGCCCAGGATCTGCTGCTTGAGGGCAAACCACAGCACGAAGGGCAGCATCACGTAGTAAACCAGCGCCGCCCCCATCGCGAACAGCACCGGCGAGGCCACCAGGAACGGCAGGAAGGCCCGCCGCTCGCGCCGATAGAGGCCCGGGGCCACGAACCGGTACAGCTGCCAGGCCAGCACTGGGAAGGTCAGGATGATCGCCCCGAAGAAGGCCAGCCGCACCTTGGCGAAGAAGAACTCCAGCGGGCCGGTGGTGACGAACTTGGAGACGTCGTGCACGGCCACGCCCCGGCCGATGAGGGCCATCAGCAGGCCGATGCCGCCGTCCTTGCCGTCACTGGCCGCCTGGGTGGCCACCAGGCTCTGGGCCACCAGATAGGGGTGCAGCAGGAAGGTGGCGATCTGCTGCGAGAACACGAAGCAGACCAGGAAGCCCGCGATCAGGGCGCCGGAACTGATGATCAGCCGCTTGCGCAGCTCCACCAGGTGATCGAGCAGCGGCGCACGCGAACCCTCGATGTCGGCGTCGTCGTTGGCGTAGCTCACGACGGCGTCTCGCTCTCGGTTTTGGACTCGGACTTGGGCTTGCGCGGCGCCCGCTTGCGCGCGGGCTTGGCGTCCTCAGGCGGCGCGCGGTCCGGTTCGGCCGTCGCCTGCGACAGCGGCGTCATCACCGCCTCCGGCTCTTCTGGGTGCTGATAACCGCCCATGGGCGGGTGCAGCTGCGCATCACCGCTCAGCAGGCCGGTGTTGATGTCATCGAAGGTCTGGCTGACGTCGGCGTGGACGTCTCCGAGCCCAACGGCCTGGGCGGCCAGCGCCGCCGGCTGGGCGCTGCGCAGGGCCTCGACCTCCTTGCGCAGTTCGTCAAGCTCCGACTGGCGCGCCAGTTCGTCGAAGCTGGCGCGGAACTCCGCCGCCATGCCGCGCATGCGAGCCACGAACTGGCCGACCTTACGCATCATCAGCGGCAGGTCCTTGGGACCCACCACGATCAGGGCGATGATCCCCACGATCACGAAGTCGAAGAGCCGGCCTTCAGGAAACATTCGGGTCCCAAATCTGGGGTTGGCTCAAGTCGGCGCTGGCTCAAGTCTGGGGTTGGGTCGCGCGCCGGGCGCCGGCGGCCCGCCGGAGTTCCGCGGCCAACCTTGTCCGCCTTGGCGCCGCCCTGACGGACATTCACGCCCTAGCGGACGATCGGATCCTTCTCGGGAGCCGCAGCCGGCAACGGCTTGGCCGGCTCCGCCGCCGGCGGGGCTTCGTCGCCCTTCAGGCCCTCGCGGAACGCCTTGATGCCCTTGGCGGCGTCGCCCATCAAGCCCGACAGCTTGCCGCGGCCGCCGAAGACGAGCAGCACGACCGCTGCGATGATGATCCAGTGAACGGGGCTGAGTGAGCCCATTTGTCAGTCTCCAACCTGTCGGTCGCAAAAGGGAACGCGCGCGGCCGACGCCGTCCGTCGCATGAAGGCTATATAGGCTGCGGAAGGCCCCCGCGCCAAGGAACCGTTGTCACACCGGTCGCCCTTCCCCACGAACGCCTGACTCTTCATCGTCGCCCTCGATGAAGTCCTGGTGGAATTCCGGCGCGTCCTCGGCGTCCAGCGGATCCTCGTCGGCCGCCAGGCCGCCTGGGACCGGCACCGCGAAATCAGCCGGCAGGTCCAAGCTCAGCAGCCCCGCCGCCTTCATCTCCGGCGCCCCGGGCAGGTCCGCCAAGGTGGGCAGGCCGAAGTGCTCCAGGAAAGCGTCGGTGGTGCCGTAGGTCACCGGCCGGCCCGGCGTGCGGCGGCGCCCCCGCATCCGCACCAGGCCCAGCTCCAGCAGCACATCCAGGGTGCCCCGGCTGGCTTGCACCCCGCGCACCGATTCGATCTCCGCCCGCGTCACCGGCTGGTGGTAGGCGATGATGGCCAGGGTCTCCTGCGCCGCCTTGGACAACCGCCGCGGCTCCTCCCGCTCCTTGGTCATCAGGAACGCCAGGTCCGCCGCCGTCTGGAACCGCCAGGCGTTGGCGACGCAGGCCAACTCCACGCCCCGACCGCTGTACCGTGTCTGCAACGCCTCCAGACCGGCCGCGATATCGGCCCCCTCCGGCAACCGGCCGGCCAGGTCGCTGACCGACAGCGGTTCGGCCGCCGCGAACAGCAGCGCCTCGATCATGCGTTCAGTGTCGGTTGGCTCAATAGTCAATTCTCTTGTCCACGCGCTGCGGACCTTCTCCCCTTGCGGGAGAAGGTGGCCCCCGAAGGGGGTCGGATGAGGGGTCGAGAAGCGTTCGAGATTATCGTCTTGCAGGCAAATCCCCACGGGTCCGTCGACCCCTCATCCGTCTGCTTCGCAGCCACCTTCTCCCGCAAGGGGAGAAGGGCAACCAGGGCGATATCTGACATACTCACATCGCCCCCTTCCGCGCCCGCATGTAAATCTCCGCGAAGTGTTCCAGCTGCCGCGCCTCCAGGTCCCCTTCGCGCACCAGTTCCAGGGTCGCCGACAGGGTCGAGGCCAGGTAGGAGGCCCGGGTCGGCCCGCCGGTCCCAACCCCGAACGCCCCGTTCATCGGCGCCACCCCGGTCAGCGGCGTCCAGCGCCCCAGCTCCGGCAACAGGCCCCGCAGCCGCTCGCGCGCATCGTCCAGGGGGTAGGCCTGCTGCGGCCGGGGCGTGTAATGCCGGCCCTGCTCCTTGCGGCGCTGGTCGATATAGGCGCCCATCAGGCCGTAGAGGTCGCCCTCGAACCGCCGGTTCGACACGATCTTGATCGCTTCGGGATCGCCGCGTACGAACACGTCGCGCTTCAGCACCGGACCGTTCTGCAGGGTCTCGGCGGCGCCGCGCATGGCGTCCAGCTTGGCCAGGCGGAAGGCCAGCTGCGCGGCCACCTCCTCCGCCGGCAGTTCCTCCGCCGCCGACCGCTCGGGCTTGGGCAGCAGCAGCCGCGACTTCAGGAACGCCAGCCAGGCCGCCATCACCAGATAGTCCGCCGCCAGGGAGAACCGCCGTTTGCGCGCCTCGCGCACGAAGGCCAGGTACTGGTCGGCCAGCTTGGTCACCGACAGGCGCAGCAGGTCCACCTTCTGGCTGCGCGCCAGGGCCAGCAGCACATGCAGCGGCCCTTCGTAGCCGTCGATATCGACGATCAGCGCCTCGCCGTCCTCGGCCGCGGTGTTGGCGGCCTCGAAGTCCAGGTCGGGCTGGAAGGTCTCGCTCACGGCGTCCATACCCCCGCTAGCGCCGCCTCAAGTTCCGCGCGGGCGGCCGCTGTGTCGATAGCTTCCGCCGCCTTGGGGATTCGCGCCAGGGCCGCCGCCGCCCGCTGCGCGGCGCGCGCCTCCAGGGCGCGGGTCCCGGCCAGCACCGCCTTCATCTCGTCCATCTTGCCGTTGCAATGCAGGACCACGTCGCACCCCGCCGCCAGGGACTGCCGCGCGCGCTGCGTCAAGGTTCCGCTCAGGGCCTCCATCGACAGGTCGTCGCTCATCAGCAGGCCGTCGAAGCCGATGGCGCCGCGGATCACCCGCTCGATGACGATCTCCGAGGTTGTCGCCGGCCGCTTCGCGTCCACGGCGGCGTAGACCACGTGCGCCGTCATCGCCAGGGGCATGTCCGACAGGGCCCGGAACGGCGCGAAGTCGACCGCGTCCAGCTCGTCCCAGGACGCGTCCACCACCGGCAGGTCCAGGTGGCTGTCAGCGCCCGCCCGGCCATGCCCGGGGATATGCTTGATCACCGGCAGCACCCCGCCCGCGATCAGTCCCTCGGCGGCCGCTCGGCCCAGGCTGGCGACCACATCCGGCGTGTCGCCATAGGCCCGGTCGCCGATCACGTCGTGGGCGCCTGGATGCGGCACGTCCAGCACTGGCAGGCAGTCCACATTGATCCCCAGCTGACCCAGATCCGCCCCCATAAGGCGCCCGCCCAACCATGCCGTGGCCCGCTTCTGACCCAGAGACACCCCCACTCGCCCCCCGTACGCCCCCCCGTTGGGATAGCGCGGCCAGTGTGGCGGGCCCAGCCGCTGCACCCGTCCGCCCTCCTGGTCGATCAGCACCGGCGCGTCGGCCCGCCCCACCGTGGCGCGTAGGTCCCCCACCAGGGCCTTGAGCTGGTCGGGGGTGTCGATGTTGCGCTTGAAAACGATGAAGCCCCAGGGCTGCACATCCCGGAAGAAGGCCGCTTCTTCAGGCGTCAGATGGGTTCCAGCGCACCCTAAGATGCTGGCGCTAATCACCGGACGAAACAGGTTTTTCCAGCCGCCTTCAACTTGTCGCACAGGGCGCGCGCCTCGTCCTTGGAGGCAAAGCCGGTGATGGCCGTGCGGTACAGGGTGCCGCCGTCCTTGGCCACCGGCTCCACGTGCTTGCCCTTGCCCGCCATGGCCCCCGGCGCGATCCGGGCCGCATCGTTCCAGCCCTTCTCCGCCAAGGCCTGGGACGAAAACGCCCCGATCTGCACGAACGCCGCCCCGCCTTTGGGCAATGCCGCAGCTGGCGCCGTGCGGACCGCCTTGTCATCCAGGATGGCGGCGATCGACTTGGGCGGCGGAACCGGCTTGGCGGGTGTGGCCGGCTTGACGATCGCAGCCGGCGAGGAAGCCGCCGTCGCCACCGGCGGGATCGGTTGCGCCGTAACGGGTTGCGCGG
>DASVMY010000054.1:0-18935 GCA_036384135.1 Caulobacteraceae bacterium
CCGCGCAGCGGGCTGACGGAGGGGGCGCAAGGCCAACCCTCCAGCCAATTTTTCGAAAATACAGTCGTCCTTCAGCCCGCGCGGAGCGCGAGGCGAAACCCTACTTCTTGGCCGTGAAGGCGCCGAACTTGGCGTTGAAGCGGGAGACGCGGCCGCCGCGGTCGAGCAGAGTCTGGTTGCCGCCGGTCCACGCCGGGTGGGTCTTCGGGTCGATGTCCAGGTTCAGGGTCGCGCCTTCCTTGCCGTAGGTCGAGCGCGTCTGGTAGGTCGTGCCGTCCGTCATCACCACGGTGATGAAGTGATAGTCGGGGTGGGTGTCTTGTTTCATGGCGCTTGCGGACCGACTTGAGGCTGGACGGGAGGGCCGCCGCAGATGAGCGGCCCCGAAACGAACGCGCGCCTATACACGAGACAGGTCTAAGTTTGCAAGGGTCGGTTCATGACGAGTGATAGCGCACAGGTCGAGGGAAGGCCCGGCGCGGGGGCCGTTTTAAAGGCGGACATGGCCAGCGAGGCGGCTTTGCGGCCGAAACGGCGCGACCTGAAGCCGCTTGGCAAGCTGGCGCCGTTCCTGGCGGCCCATTGGGGCGACGCGGGCCTGGCGGCGTTCTTCCTGCTGTTCTCCACCGGCGCGAGCCTGGGCCTGTCGGGCGCGGCGCGGCTGGTGGTGGACAAGGGTTTCGGCAGCCAGACGGCGGCGGGGCTCAACCACACCTTCCTGATCCTGCTAGCGGTGGCGGCGGTGCTGGCGGCGGCCACCTCGCTTCGGTTCTATTTCATCACCAAGCTGGGCGAGCGGGTGGTGGCGGACCTGCGGGCGGCGATCTATCGGCACGTCCTGACCCTGGACCAGGCCTATTTTCTGAAGATCCGCACCGGCGAGGTGTTGTCGCGCCTGACCACGGACATGACCATTGTCGAGAACATGGTCGGCTCCTCGGCGTCGATCGCCCTGCGCAACACCCTGACCCTGGTGGGATCGCTGGGCTACCTGACCATCGTCAGCCCCCGGCTGACCCTGTTCGTGGCCCTGCTGGCGCCGGCGGTGCTGGGGCCGCTGTTCTTCTTCGGCCGCCGGGTGCGCAGCCTGTCGGTGCGGGCGCAGGAACGGTTCGCCGACGCGGTGGGCTATGCCGGCGAGACCCTGGATGCGCTCGACACCCTGCAGGCCTTCGGGCGCGAGAAAAGCGCCGCGGCGCGGTTCACCGCCGCGGTGGAGTCGGCCTTCAACACTTCGCTGGCCCGCATCCGCGCGCGCAGCCTGATGACCGGCCTGGTGATCAGCCTGGTGTTCGGCGGCGTGGCGACGATCTTCTGGCTGGGGGCGCACGCGGTGATCGCCCACACCATGACCGCCGGCACCCTGCTGCAGTTCGCCATCCTGGCGGTGCTGGCGGCCGGCTCGGTGGGCGCGCTGGGCGAGGTCTGGGGCGAGGTGCAGAAGGCGTCGGGGGCGATGGAGCGGATCTCCGACGTGCTGGACGCGTCGCCCTCGATCTCCGCCCCGGCCAAGGTTGTGGTTCTGCCCAAGCCCGCTATCGGGGCGGTGGCGTTCGAGGATGTGCGGTTCTCCTATCCCGGCCGGCCGGACCTGCCGGCGCTGAACGGCTTCGACCTCAAGGTTCGCCCCGGCGAGCGGGTGGCCCTGGTGGGTCCGTCCGGGGCGGGCAAGAGCACGGTCTTCCGCCTGCTGCTTAGGTTCTACGACCCTCAGGAAGGGGCGGTGAGCATCGACGGGGTCGACCTGCGCGACGCTGATCCCACGGAGGTGCGGGCGCGCATGGCCCTGGTGTCCCAGGACGCGGCCATGTTCTCCGGCTCGGCGCTGGAGAACCTGCGCTTCGGGCGCGAGGAGGCCACGGTGGACGAGCTGAAGGCCGCCGCCCGCGCCGCGGAAGCCGCGACCTTCCTGGAAGCCCTGCCGCAGGGCTTCGACACGCCGCTGGGCGAACGGGCCAAGACCCTGTCCGGCGGCCAGCGCCAGCGCCTGGCCATCGCCCGCGCCCTGGTCCGCAACGCCCCGATCCTGCTGCTGGACGAGGCCACCAGCGCGTTGGACGCCGAAAACGAGCGGCTGGTGCAGCGGGCCCTGCAAGACGCCATGAGCGGCCGCACCACCCTGGTGATCGCCCACCGGCTGGCGACGGTGCTGAAGGCCGACCGGATCGTGGTCATGGACCAGGGCAAGGTGGTCGAGGAAGGCACGCACACCGAACTGACGGCGCGGGGCGGGCTATATTCCAGGCTGGCGCGGCTGCAGTTCGGAGACCAGGCGGCCTGACGTTTCCTTTTCTTCCCCCGTAAAGAACGGGGGAAGGATTTACACCCCTCCGGTCGGGGCTCTCGGATCGAGCGGCAGCCCGGCCGCCTGGCGCAGTTTGATCTGATGCAGCCAGCCGTGCAGCGCCTCGCAGTCGAGGCCGTGCATCATCAGGCGGTAGCCGGCCTGGAGGGTGGAGAGGGGCACCAGGGGGTGGCCGTTCTTGACGAAGGACAGGTGGTAGTCCGTGCCCAGGATCTTGGCGATGTAGATGGCCACGGTCTCGTCCAGCTGCAGGGAGCCGGCGGCGCGGACGAAGTCGGCGCGCGGAAGCATCAGGGCGTAGAGCGGGGTGTAGAACTCGATGGCCGTCTGGGCGTCGATGACGTTCAGCGGGCCATGGGGCAGGGGCTCCAGCGGGAAGGGATCGTCGGAGATCATCGACAGGTCCAGCTGCTCCGCCGGCGCCAGGTCGCGGCCCTGCTCGCGCAGGCTGATGTTCAGCTGGATGATGAAGTTAAAGACGTTGAGGTCGTGCTGCAAGAAGACGTTGTCCTCCAGGGCTTTCAGGGTGGTGGGGCGCAGGGGGACGGTCTCGATGCTCACCGGCCCGGCGTTGGCCTTGATGAAGGCCAGGAGCTCGGTGCCGACATGGAAGTGGCGCAGGATCAGGGTGTTGGCGTCGGGGCTGGCGAAGGTGCGCAGGCCCCAGTGGATGGTCTTGTGCAGGAAGCCGTTGAGGTTGGGCCAGTGCGGCGAGATCCCGCGCAGCAGCTTCACCAACAGGAAGAAGGCGAACACGAAGGGGCGCACGATGTTGAACATCCAGCGCCGCGACCAGGAGCGGTTGCCGCGCAACAGGGCGGTCTTCGCTGCCGGCGCGATCGGCAGGCTTTGGTCGAGGTAGAGGGCCAGCCAGGGGTCGGGGTCTTTCGGATCGAAGCTGGCGGCGTCGAAAGCATGGACGCTCACGGCATGATCTCCTCGATCTGCAGGGCGTAGAGGCGGGCGGTGACCTCGGCGGTGCGCACGATGCGGCGGGCGGTGGCGGGGTCGGGCAGGACCAGGGCCAGCATGGCCTCGAACGCCTTGATGTGCTCGGCGTCGTTCTCGCCGTGATAGACCAGGAAGCGGACGGCTTCGTCCGGCAGGTCCAGGCGGCTCTGGACCAGGCGGCCCCACTCCAGGGCCTTGATCTGGCCCAGGCCCTCGATGATCCACATGGCGCCCAGCAGGCCGAAGGGGTTGGGCTTGGACGCCTCATGGAACATCCAGGCCGACAGGGCTTCGGAGCCGATGTTCTTCTCGGCGCCGCGGATCTCGGCCAGGGTGCCGCCGGCGGCGACATAGTCGGCCTCCAGCAGGCGGAAGTCGCGGTGCTCGGTGACCGCGTGGCGCATCAGGATCGAGCGCAGCTCCAGGTGCTCGTCGTCGATGTTGGAGGCGGCGCGGGACATCCACAGCGCCCCCTCCTTTACCTGCTGGCGCAGGCCGATGAGGAAGGCGGCGTAGTCCGGGATGGTGAAGCGGCCGCGAGTGAGCTTGCGGATCAGGGGGGTCTGGGAAAGACGCCCTTCGAACTGCGCGAACACCACGGCCAGGCGGCGCAGAACGTCGCTGACATCGTCACCCGTGGCCTGGTGGGCATCGGGGGCTGGGCCGTCCATCACACCGCCTCCAGCATCATGAAGCCCACCAGGGATCGGCCGCTTTCGGGCACCACGCAGAGGATCCTCTGGCCGCGGGCCAGGCGCCCGCTCTTGAGGAACTCGTCCAGCATCACCCAGATGGAGGCGGAGCCGACGTTGCCGACCCAGGGCAGGTTGGAGAACCATTTCTCGGCCGGGATGGCGCCGGCGGTGCGTTCCAGCAGGCTCATCAGCTCGTCGCGCAGGGACTGGGCGGAGTAGTGGCAGAGCAGCCAATCCACGGCGGCCGGCACGATGCGGCCCTCGTCGACCTTCTTCAGATAGACTCCGACCCAGGCGCGGATGACCCGCTTGAGGAGCTCGAAGTCCTGCAGCAGGGCCACGGCGCCGGCCCTGTGGGCGGCCACGGGACCGTCGTGGCTCCAGACGCCGGCGGCGTCGGCGCGGGTGGCGGTCGGGGCGCCGGCCCACATGCAGGGCTCGAAGTCGCCGGCCAGGGAGACCAGGTCGATGAATTCGATTTTCAGCGACAGGCGGTCGGCGCGGGGCGCGGGTTCGACGACGATGGCCCCGGCGCCGTCCGACAGGGTGAAGCGCAGGTAGTCGGCCTGTGCCGCCAGGCGGCCCTTGGCGTCCACCAGGGCGGTGCCCTCGTAGAAGGCGGGCCGGAACCAGCGGGAGGAGAACTCCCCGGCGCAGGCGGCGGCGACGTCGTGCTCGCCGGCGCGGATGTTCAGCCAGGCGGCCTTGGCGGCCATCAGGGACGAGCCGCAGACGGACTGGAAGCTGGCCACCTCCAGGGGCCCGCCGCCCAACTCGCCGTGCACGGTGACGCCGTGACCGGGGACCAGGTAGTCGCCCTGGGTGGTGGCGGCGGCCATGTAGCTGAGGTCGCCGCGGCCAAGGCCGGCGTCGTCCAGGGCGGAGAGCACCGCCTTGGCGCACATGCCGGCGTTGCTGTCGGTGGCGGCGCCCTGGCTGTCGAGGGCGTAGTGGCGGGTCTTGACCCCGTTCCAGCGCAAGGCCCGGCGGCCCAGCAGGCTGCCCCGCCCGCAGACGCGGCCGATGTGGTCCTCGATGCCGTCATTGCCCACCGGCGCGCCGGGCAGGACGGCGCTGGTTCCGGTGATGTAGGCGTCTCTTAAGGCGGTCATGGGGTCTGACTTCGTGGCGATGGGAAAAGGGATATCACAGCCAGGAAACAATGCAAGTGAGTGCTCACTTACAATGTTGGGATGAGGGGACACACACATCTCGTCATTAGGTGTCTGCGGGGCTTTGAGCGGTCCTTCTCCCCTTGCGGGAGAAGGTGGCTGCGAAGCAGACGGATGAGGGGTCGCGCCGGCGATTGTGGATTGGCGTCAGCAGCTTAGCCCGATGGGTCTCGTCGACCCCTCATCCGACCCGCTGCGCGGGCCACCTTCTCCCGCAAGGGGAGAAGGGAGAGGAGGGGTGGCCTCAGCCATCTCGTAACACGCTGAAATCCTGGGTGATTCTGAGATGTGTGAATCGCCTAGCCGCAAGCGGGGGAAGGATTCACCCCCAGAACGAGCGAAGGGGGCGGTGATTCAGGTTGCCCTGCGCCACCGTCCCCTCACCCAAACCCTTGCGGGTTTGCATCTCGAGATCCAGACCCCGGCTCTATAGCCTCAGGTTACCCCTTGGCCGCCTTCCGGGTTCCTGCCTTCGGCACCAAGTTCCCAGCTTGCGCCGGGAGGCTGCGGTCCCTGGGGCTTCCGGCGTCCTGACTTCCTGGTTTCCCGGGAGATCCGAGCCGCCGGCTCCGTTGACGAGTTCAGATTGCTACCTGGCCGCTGGGCCCGCAAGCGCCCTGGAACGCACCCCTGTGCACGGTTCGGCGAACAGCGGTGCACGGCCGGTGGATAAGTTGGGGCCTGTCGCGAAAATATCAACCAATCTAGTAAGTTAGACCGTCCCCAGGTTCATCAGCCGCGAGCGTTTTGAAGCGCCTCCCGCCGTTCTTCCAGGGCCAGCCATTCGTCCTCGGCGGCGGCGAGGGCGGCGCGGGTTTTGTCGAGGGATTGGGAGAGGCGGTCGAAGGCCTGGGGATCGCGGGCGTAAAGGTCCGGGTCGTGCAGGGCGGTCTCGGTCTTGGCGATCTGGTCGGCTAGTTTCGGCATCAGGGCGTCGAGTTCCTTGAGCCGGTGCTGGTCCTTGAAGGAAAGCTTGGCCGGTTCGGCGGGCGCCTTGCGGGGGGCCGGCGGGGCCTTGCGCGCGGCGGGTTGGGCGATGGTCGCGGCCACCGAAGCGAAGAAGCCGGTGTTTTGGCTAAGGAAGTCGGACCAGCCACCGGGGGTCTCCACCACCCTGCCCGCGCCGTCCAGCGCGATGGTGGAGGTGGCCAGGCGGTCAATGAAGTCGCGGTCGTGGCTGACCAGGATCAGGGTGCCGTCATAGTCGGCCAGGATGTCTTCCAGCAGGTCGAGGGTTTCCATGTCCAGGTCGTTGGTGGGCTCGTCCAGCACCAGGACGTTGGAGGGCATGGCCAGGGCCCGGGCCAGCAGCAGGCGGTTGCGCTCGCCCCCCGACAGGCTGGTCACCGGCTGGCGCAACTGGTCGTCGCGGAACAGGAAGTCGCGGGCGTAGGCGGCGACGTGGCGGGGGCGTCCCTGGGCCATGATCTGGTCGCCGCCGTCGGGAGCCAGGGCCTGGGTAAGGGTCATGCCGGCGATCAGGTCGGCGCGGGCCTGGTCGACGTAGGATATCTGCAGGTTGGCGCCCAGCTTGACCTTGCCGGCGTCCGGCTTCTCCTGGCCCAGCAGGATCTTCACCAGGGTGGTCTTGCCCGCGCCATTGGGGCCGACCACGGCCACGCGCTCGCCGGCCATGATGCGGGTGGAGAAGTCCTTCAGCAGCACGCGAGCGCCGAAGGCCTTGGAGAGATGCTCGGCCTCCACCACCCTGCGGCCGGACGGTTCGGCGACCTTGACCGACATGGCCATCTCGCCGCGATTCAGGCGCAGGCGCTCGGCTTTTTCCTGACGAAGCGCGATCAGGCGCCGGCGGCGGCCCTCGTTGCGGGCGCGCCGGGCGGTGACGCCGCGCAGCATCCAGTGGTTTTCCCGCTCCAGCGACTTGTCCAGGCGCCGGGCCTCCTCCGCCTCCTGGGCGATGATCTTGGCGGCCCAGTCATCGAACTTGGCGAAGCCCTGGTCCAGGCGGCGCACCTTGCGGTCCTCCAGCCAGAAGCATTGGCCGGTGACGCGTTCCAGAAAGGCGCGGTCGTGGCTGACGATGATCACCGCCCCGCGCGCGGCGGCGATGCGGCCCTCCAGCGTGGCGATGGCCAGGATGTCGAGGTGGTTGGTGGGTTCGTCCAGCAACAGGACGTCGGGCTGTTCGGCAAAGGCGCGGGCCAGGGCGGCGCGGCGGATCTCGCCCCCCGACAGGCCGGCGGTTCCCTTGGCGGGGTCGAGATCGAAGGCCTGCAGGGCGGCGTCGGCCTCGTGCGGAGCGGCGCCGCCGGCGCTGGCGTAGGCCGACAGGGTGTCGCCCTCGATGGGCGGCTCCTGCAGCACGAAGCCGATGCGCAGGCCGGGCGTGACGAAGCGATCACCGTCGTCCGGCTGGATCAGGCCGGCCAGCATTCGCAGGATCGTCGACTTGCCCGCCCCGTTGCGCCCCACCAGGCAGGCCCGCGCGCGCGGCTCCAGCGCCAGGTCGACCCCGTCGAACATCTGGCGCGGCCCGTCGGCGAGGCGCACGCCGCGCAGGGCGAGAAGGGGGGCGGCCATGGGGGCGGGGCGTACTCCGGAGGAGGTGAGCGCCGCACATAGTCGTTTCGCCGCAGGGGGAGAAGCGTTGCGATGCGGAGAATCGACCCAATCTGACGGCGGCCAGTCTTTTGCGGCCAGTCCTTTGCGGAACAGCAGAGCTGCTCGCCCGTTGGACGGACTACATCTTTTCGTTGAACACCGGGAACCTGATCGTGAAACGCATCCTGCCCTTCCTGGTGCTCGGCCCGTTCACTGGACCGCTGGCCGCCGGCTTGGTTCATACGGCCAGAAATGGCCGCTATTGGATGGCCAGCGTCTACGCCCTGGGCATTGTCGAGGTCTGGGCCGGGTTGCCGACGATCCTGACCCAGGAACTGGCGTTCCTGGCGCACCGGCTGGCGTGAGACTCCCCGCCGCTAGGGAAACGGGCGAATAGGGTTTACCAACCGCAGCATGCCGACCAGACCCTTTTGGGAGACCAAGCGCCTCGAGCAGATGACCGTGCCCGAGTGGGAGAGCCTGTGCGACGGGTGCGGGCTGTGCTGCCTGGTGCGGTTCGAGGACGAGGACACCGGCGAGGTGATCCCCACCCGCGTCGCCTGTCGCCTGTTCGACGACGCCGCCTGCCGGTGCAGCGACTACGCCAACCGCAAGAAGACCGTCCCCGACTGCATCAAGCTGACGCCCTACAATATCGAGGCGCTGGAATGGATGCCGCTGAGCTGCGCCTACCGCCGGCTCTACGAGGGCAAGCCCCTGCCGGCGTGGCACCCGCTGATCACTGGCGATCCGGAGAGCGTGCACACGGCGGGGGTCAGCGTGCGGGGCCAGACGATCAGCGAGGCGACGCTGAAGGACCCTGATGATGCACTGGACTTCGAGGCGCCGGATTTGATGCGGGATCGGAGTGAGGGGTAGGGGGAGAACGTTCCGCCATGCCGCCGCGCCGCGCGATTCATGGTTAACTCTTCCTTTCCCATTTGCTTCGACCGTCCGCCGTCATGACAAAGCTAACGCCACGCCTGATGACCATTGGCTACGAAGGTGCAGTATTGTGCGCGTTCATAGAGACCCTTCTGGCGGCCAAAGTTCTCCGATTGATCGACGTTCGCGAATTGCCTCTCTCTCGAAAACGGGGCTTTTCAAAGAACGCACTTTCGCTAGCCCTTGAGTCCGCAGGTATTGAGTACCTTCACCTGCGGGCATTGGGCGACCCAAAGGCCGGGCGGGAAGCCGCACGTCGCGGTGACAGGGCCAGCTTCGTGCATATATTCAATCAACACCTTGAAAGTCCGAAAGCTGTCGCCGCGTTGGAAGTTGCATCAATGTATGTAACAGACGTCTCGTCCTGCTTGATGTGCTATGAGCGCGAATATACCGATTGTCATCGGAGTATCGTCGCAGATGCGCTAGCCAAGCGAAATAAAATGGCAATCCAGCACTTGACTGTACCACCAATGCAAGCAACCTTCGCTATGGATGATCAACAATACGCTCACGCAGCGCTCGGGTGAGACCGAGGCAATAGTTCTCATTAAAGCCGCGCCACAGGTCGGGCAGCGGCACGGTGAGACCGTATGTTGCGCGGCGATGGACCTTCATGGCAACTGGCTGCGGCTTTACCCGGTTGCGTTCCGAACGCTCGAAGATGGGCAGAAGTTTGGACGTTGGGACCGGATTAGGTTCGGGTGGCGGTTGCCCGATGACGACAAGAGGGTTGAGAGCCGTCGGGTCGACCAAGAGACACTTGCCGTAGTTGGATCTCTGAAACATTCAGAGAGGCAGCGGTTTCTTGCCAAGCGGGTCGTGAGGAGTCTGAACCGAGAGCGTGCGGAGGGGCGTAGCCTGGCGCTTCTCAGGCCGGAGATATTGGGGTTCGCGATTGAACGAAAGTCAGCGGACGAACTGGAACAGGAGCGGAGCAAGTTTGCCGCCCTCCATGCTCAGACCGACCTATTCAACACTAAGCCAATGATCCCGTACCAACCCTGTCCGTATCGTTTTCGCTACCGTTACCGTACCGACGACGGCGATCGAGAGGGCACCTGCCAAGATTGGGAGATGGAAGCGACCTATTTTCGCTGGAGCAAATCCCAAGGTGAGGCCGCAACTCTTGATCAGATCCAGAAGATTTTTGGGGAAGAATACCCGCGCAAGGGGATGCTGTTGGCGATGGGTACGCACTCCCAGTACCCTGACACGTGGCTAATCAACGGAGTGGTTCGTCTCGACGAGATTGAGCAACTGTCGCTCATTTAGCCGGCCCTACCGCGTCCCCCACCGCCGACCCATCGCGAGCTGGGCTGATCAGAACCCCGCTGAAGCGGCTCTGTAGCGCGGCGACAACTCGGCTAAATCATCTCATCGCTGAAGCTACCATTCTCCTGGGCATGGCGGATCGCATTCTGGCCCAGGGCGGACAGTTCGTCCGCCGCGGCGTCGCGCTCACGGGTGAGTTGCTGACCGAACGCCACAAGGTCAACCATGCGCACGCGCCGGTGCTTGCCGGGCTTGCGGAACGGGATCCGTCCTTCGTCCATCATCTTGACGACGGTGGGACGCGACAGGTTCAGGAACTCGGCGGCTTGCTGCGTGCCCACCTCCTCCTCCGCCATCGACACCCAGGGTGTCTGGCCCTCGGCGAAAGCCTCCAGCAGGGCCTCCACCTCCCGCGCGACGACCGCCGGCAGGGCGTGGCGGGATCGCTTCATCTCGACAAAAAGGTCGCCGCCGCCGCGAAGACTGGCCAGTGCGTCGCGCACGGCGGCCCGCTCGGGAACGGAAATAGGTCCGTGAATTTTCCGCGTCTTCGTCATTGGATTGACCATAGCGCGAAACGAAAGAAACGAAAGCATGTTGTTTCGTTTCTTTCGTTTATGGCGCGGCGCGGCGGTGTCGCGAAGACCGTGGGGACGGCAATTCTAGAGGACGACGCGCCCACTACCGCGACATCCACGGCTTCGACTTTGCCGACGCCTTCGCCGCCGCCGCGCGTTCCAGCTTGCGCTGGCCGGCGTTGGGAGCCTTGGTCTTGGCTTGGTAGGCGGCCTTCTTCAGGCGCAAGGCGCGCTGGAGCGGGGTCTCGTCGGCGGGCGCCTCGACGAGCGCCTGGGGCTTGCGGGCGAAGGGGTCTTCGGGCGAGTCGGCCATGGGTGGGTTCCTTGGGCGATGGGGACTCGCACGCCCTCCCCTAGCATGGAATCGGTCAGGTCCGCGCCACGACATTGGCGCGGCCCGCCCGGATCAGCGCCTGCATCGCATCGGCGAGGCGCTGGCGCAGGGGGTCGGATGGGCGCGGGGGGCGTTGACTTGGGTCAAGGGCTGGGAGGGCGGCGGGCGCCCGCTACCAAAACCTTGTCATCCCGGATATGCGCTCGCGCGGCTTTCCGGGATGACAGGCGGGGGGTGGGTGGGAACGACCCGACGCCCCCTAGCTGTACACAAACTCCGCCCCGTCGAGGTCGATGGCCGGGAACACGTCCTTTTCGGCCCAGTAGTCCTGGGTGTGCTGCCATTCGGGCTTGTCGCCGCGGCGGGGCAGCAGGTGCATGCCGCGCATCAGGTAGCCGGGGTTGAAGTTTTCCGGGTCGATCCAGGTGGAGAGCGGCATGTCCTGATCTTGCGGGCGCAGGGCGACGGTGACGCGGTGGGCCTGTTTGTCGTCCATGTGGTTCAGGAGGCGGCAGACGAAGTCGCCGATCAGGTCGGCGCGCAGGGTCCAGGAGGCGCGGAAGTAGCCGAACACCCAGACCATGTTGGGCACGCCGGTGAACATCATGCCGCGGTAGGTGACGGTGTCGGCGAAGTTCAAAGGCTTGCCGTCGATGACAAAGTCGATGTCGCCCAGGACGTTCAGGTTGAAGCCGGTGGCGGTGATGACGATGTCGGCCTCCAGCGTCTGGCCGGACTTCAGCAGGATGCCTTTTTCGGTGAAGCGCTCGATCTCGTCGGTGACCACCGAGGCCTTGCCGGCGGCGATGCCCTGGAAGATGTCGCCGTCGGGGACGAAGGCGATGCGCTGGCGCCAGGGGCGGTAGGTGGGGGTGAAGTGCCGGTCGACCTGGTCCTGCGGCAGGAAGGCGCCGACGCCGGCCAGCAGCTCCTGCTTGACCGTCTCGGGCTCCTCGACGGCGCGCCGGGTGAAGGCGTCCTGATCGAACAGGATCTTGCGGCGGACGATCTCGTGGATCCAGGTCTCGTCGATCTTCAGCTCGCGCAGGGTGTCGGCCAGTTCGTTGGCGTTGCGGCCGGGGATGAAATAGGTGGGCGAGCGCTGCAGGATGGTGGTGTGGGCGGTGTCGCCGGCGATGGCCGGGGCCAGGGTGGCGGCGGTGGCGCCAGAGCCGATGATGACCACCCGCTTGTTTTTGTAGTCCAGGCCTTCCGGCCAAGTCTGGGGATGGACGACCTGGCCCTTGAAGTCGGCCAGGCCCGGCCAGTCGGGGGTGTAGCCCTGCGAGTGGCGGTAGTAGCCCTGGGCCATCCACAGGAAGCCGGCGGTGTAGCGCACCGCCTGGCCGGTGGCGGTGATCACCGCGTCGACGGTCCAGAGGTTGTCGGCGCCGGACCAAGACGCCCGGGTGATGGTGTGGCCGTACCGGATGTGATCGTCGATGTCGTTCTCATCGATCACCTCGCCCATGTACTTCAGGATCTCGTCGGCGCTAGCAATGGGGGCGCTGGTCCAGGGCTTGAAGCGGTAGCCGAAGGTGTAGAGGTCGCTGTCGGAGCGGATGCCGGGGTATTTGTGGGTGCTCCAGGTGCCGCCGAAGGTCTCCTGGCTTTCCAGCACCACGAAGCTCTTGTCCGGGCACTGGGTCTTCAGGTGATAGGCCCCGCCGACGCCGGAGATGCCGGCCCCCACGATCAGGACGTCGACGTGGGTCGCCTTGGCGGCGGCCGTGGGGCGTTCGAGGGTGGCGGAATCTGGCATCTGCGGTCCTGGTCCCTGCGGTTTCTGTTTTGCGTCCAAGGTTCCGGCCCGAGGGGCCGCGCGCCTTGATACGGATCAAGTGACTGAACACCGATCACATATTTCGACTGAGAAAGGTCGGCAAGGGATTTGACGATCACGCCGGTTTTTCGCCGCGGGCCGCCTAGGATGCCTTCGAAAACTCCGCATCGATGACCAGCTGGATGGGGGTGGTGAAGAACGGGCTCATGCCGAAGTCCTGGGGCTTGATCTTGGCCGTGGCCTCGATGCCGAGGCGCGGGTGGCCCATGAAGCCCTTGCCCGCGCCCATCAGCTCGACGTCAAAGGTCAAGGGCGCGGTCTTGCCCAGCAGGGTGAACTGGCCGTCCACCTGGCCATGGCTGGCGTCGATCTGGCGGAATGCGGTGGAGACGAAAGTCGCCTTGGGAAAGGCGGCGGTCTTCAGATAGGCGTCGCCGGAAAGCTCGGCGGCGAAGCCGGGTACGGGAGTGGAGATCGAGGCGGTCTCGACGGTGACGTTGAGGCCCGACTTTGCCGGCTGGGCCGGATCCCAGGTCAGGGTGCCGGCCGTCTTGTCGAAGCGGAACACGCTCATCGAGTAGCCGATGTGCGAGACCTTGGCGATCACCGCGGTGTGGGCCGGATCGAGGGCGTAGGGTCCGGCGGTCGCTTGCTTGTAGTCGTGCTCGCCGGCGAAGACGCCTGGGGGCAGCTGGGCGGTAGCCGGGGCGGCGGCGCTGAGGATGAGGGCGAGCGCGGCGGCGGCCGCCAGGATGGGTTTTGACATCTAGGGCTTGCTCTTTGAGGTTGTTTTGGGTTCGACGAAGATCAGGGTTTCTTCACCGGCGCGTTCATGGCCCAGCTGACGCCAAAGGGGTCCTTGAGCGAACCGAAGCGGTCACCCCAGAACATCACCTGGACGGGGGTTACCACGGTAGCGCCGGCATCCACCGCCCTTTGCCACCAGGCGTCGATGTCGTCGATCACCAGTTGCAGGGTGACGCCGCCCGGGGCGGGTCCGGCCCAGCCCCATTCGGGGAAGTTGTCGGCCATCATCAGCGTGCCGCCGTTGATCTCCAGGGCGATGTGCATGAAGCGCTTGCCGTCTTCGGCGGGGACGCGGGCGGTTTCCTTGGCCCCGAAGGCTTTCTGGTAGAACTCCGAGGCGGCGCCGGCCCCCTCGACGTTGATGTAGGGGATGACCCCGGCCGTGACGGGGTTGCTCTGGACTTCGGTTCCCATGGGTTTTCTCCCGATTGGGGGTTGCTGACAATGACCCGAGGACGGGCCGGCCGGTCGCGGTCCGACAGGCCTGGAGCAAATCGTTCAGGTCGGGTAGCTGAGGCTGGGATACCAGTCGGCGCCGCGGCCTTCGGGGGTGGAGTCCAGGACGTTCCACATCGGGCCAGGGTCCGGGGCGCCGCGAGGGTCCTGGCCGGGGTCGGCGGTGGGGCCGGTCATCTCGCCGGACCAGAAGTGACGGATGGTCCCGTCGCGGCGGGTGAAGACGTTGTCGGCCGGGATATCGGAGCCGTCCGGCGCGACGGCGAAATAGTCGCGTGAATAGTTGCCGTTGAGGTCGGCGTAGAGGCGCAGGTTCTTCCAGCCGCGCTCCTTCTTCCAGGCGAGCAGCCGTTCGATGGGCGAGCGGGCGATCACCACCAGGGAGAGGCGCTGATCGAGGTCGAGGGCGTTGCCCTCCCAGGCGTTCAGCAGGTTTGTACACATGGGGCACGGGCGCTCGCGCTCGGGCCCGAACATGAAGCTGTAGGCCACCAGGGTCTGCTTATCGCCGAACAGTCCGGCAAAATCGGTAACCCCCTCCTCGCCCTCGAAACGATAGTCGCCCTTGACCTCGCCGCCGGGGGGCAAGGCGCGGCGCTGGGCGGCGACGCGCTCGATATGGCGGCGCAGTTCGATCTCCTCGGCCAGGAGCGCGGTGCGGGCGGCGCGGTAGTCGGCGCTCTCGCCGGGGATCCGGACAGGGTTCTCCCGCGCCAGTTGGTAGGCCGGGGTCAGGGTTTCAGTCTTGGCGTCCATGGGACGGTCCTCCGCGTTTGGGGAAGGTAACCAATGAGCCTGCGACAGGTTGCGGACCCACCCTAGGACGGCCCTCCCGCCAGCGATCCGACAGCAGCACGAGATTTTTCTGGCCAGCCGGCCGAGCATACGCCCGCGCGGCCGCAAGCAAAACTGACAGCGGGCGGCCGGCGGCGCGCTAGATTGGGTGTTCCGCCCAATTGCCCGAGAGCCGCCATGCGTGAACCCGCCGCCCAGAAGAAGGCCCCCAAGCCCCGGGCCAGGGTCGCCCAGGGACAGGCGCAGGGCGGCTGCGTCTGCGGCGCGGTGCGGCTGGAGATCGACACCCCGGCGGTCTGGGCCTGGCACGACCACTCCGCCGCCAGCGGGCGCGCCCAGGGCTGCGCCTACGCCACCTATGTGGGCAGCTGGCGCAGCCGCTTCCGCATCCTTCAGGGAAGCGAGGCGATCAGCCGGTATGAAGACGCCGCGGCGGGGACGGCGCGGAGCTTCTGCGGCCGCTGCGGCACGCCGCTCACCTATGAGCGGGCCAGGGCGCCGAAGATGGTCAACATCCCCCGCGCCCTGTTCGAGACCCGCACCGGCCGCGAGCCGCGCTATCACCTGAACCTTCGGGAGACGCCGGACTGGACGTGGTCGGGCGCCGCCCTGGCGCCCCTGAAGGGCTATCCGGGGGTGATGTGGGAGCGGCCCCGGCGCAAGCCGCGGCGCATCGTCGACGACCTGATCTGACCGCCTTTCCGACGGCGCGGCGGCCGGTGGGGTTGACGCGGCGCCGGGCCTGGGCTCTTATAATGACTGACTGATCAGTTTTATTGGTGGTCGATGCCAAAGATTTCCGAAGCCAAGCGCGAGACCCGCCGCCAGCAGATCCTGGACGCGGCGCTGCGCTGTTTTTCGCGGGACGGGTTCCATAGCACCACCACCGCCGACATCGTGCGCGAGTCCGGGGTGAGCCAGGGCACGCTGTACCTCTATTTCACCACCAAGGACGACATGGTGCTGGCGCTGTCGGAGGATCGGCACCAGCGCGAAGCCATGCTGAGCGCCCTGGCGCAGAAGGAGCAGGATCCGATCAAGGGCCTGATGGCGCTGATCGAACTGCACGGTAAGGGCCTGAGCCACGACGCGCGGCTGGATGGCCGGCGGGTGGGGGTGCAGGGCTGGGCCGAGGCTCTGCGCAATCCCCGCATCCACGCCAGCGTCATCGCCGGCCTGGCCATGGTGCGCGAAGCGATCGTGCGCCTGATCGAGCGGGGCCAGCACACCGGACAGATCCGCGCCGAGATCGACCCCGAGGCGGTGGCGCGGACCCTGGTGGCGACCTTCCAGGGCCTGGTCCTGCAGGTGGTCTGGGGCGAGGCCGTCGACCTGCCCGCCTGCGGCCGGATCATGCACGACATGATCGGCGCCCTGCTCACCCCGGCGGGGCGGGCTTCGTACAATTGATTGATGTTCAAGGGAGATTTCTCATGGCCATGACCGAAACGATGACCGCGCCGCGCCAGATGGGCGAGACGCCGGCGGGCGATGTGCGGCTGCGGCCGCCCCGTCGGCAGTGGGGCGTGGCGCTGCGGGCCCTGCGCCGGCTGCTGGCGGACAAGGAGGACACCGGCCAGGTGTTCGAGATCATGGGCGCCTTGAATGGCGACTCCACGCTGAAGGGCTACCGGCAGTTGCTGACCACGCCCCAGGGCGGGCGGCTGGCCTATGAGCGGGTGGAGCTGGCGCCGCGACTGATGGACGACGCCTGGCTGGACAGCTTCGCGCCGGACACGGTGGGCGCGGCCTATAGGGACTTCGTGCGCAGCGAGAATATCTCCGCCGAGGGCCTGGCCGAGATCAGCCGGGCGCGGCAGTCGGTGGTGGAACAGCGGCATCCGCACGCCTGGTTCGGCCGGCGCACCCGCGACTCCCACGACCTGTGGCACATCCTGTCGGGCTATCATCGCGACGGCTTGGGCGAAGCCTGCCTGGTGGCCTTCTCCTACGCCCAGACCGGCAGCCTGGGCTGGGCCGCGATCGCCGTCGGCGCGGCGGTGCGCTCGCGCAAGGGCCCCAGGCGCCCCTACAAGCGGGCGATCTGGCAGGGCTACCAGCGCGGCAAGGCGGCCAAGTGGCTGGCCGGCGAGGACTATGAGCGGCTGATGAGCGAGCCGCTGGAGGCAGCGCGCCGGCGGCTGAACATCACCCCGCCGACGATCTATGACTCGATCCCGGTGGAAGCGCGCGACGGGGCGATCCCGAAGGACTGAGGTCTCCTTCTCTTCCCCCGAACGAAGTGGTGGGGGAAGTACCCCGGAGGGGGGATGGGGGCTCCAGCTTGACGCGGATGTTGGTTCTCCGCTGGAGCCCCCATCGTCTCGCGCTGCTAGCGCGATCCACTTCCCCCACCACTTCGTTCGGGGGAAGAGAGTTCACTCCGGCCTCTGCCCGCCCCGCTCTCGGCCTGCAGGCGGTCGAGGTGGCCGCGGATGTGGGCGGCTTCGGCGGGGGTGTTGGCGAGCGCTATGGCGCGGTGGAAGGCTTCGCGGGCCTGGGTGGGGCGGTCCAGTTGCAGCAGCAGAGCGCCCTTCAGGCCCCAGAAGTGGAAGTAGCCCACCAGCCGGTCGGCCAGGGGCTCGATCATCGCCAGCGCCGCCGCTGGGCCGGCGACCTTGGACACCGCCACGGCGCGGTTGAGGGTGATCACCGGCGAGGGTTGCTGGCGTTCCAGGGCGCCGTAGAGGGCGTCGATGCCGGCCCAGTCGGTGTCTGCCGGCCGCGCGGCGCGGGCGTGGGTGGCGGCGATGGCGGCCTGGATCTGGTAGGGGCCGGGGCGGCGGTGGCGCAGGGCCTTGTCCACCAGGGCCAAGCCCTCGGCGATCATCGAGCGGTTCCACAGGGCGCGGTCCTGGTCGTCCATCAGGATGATGGCCCCGTCGGCGTCCAGGCGAGCGCTGGAGCGGGCGTGCTGCAGCAGCATCAGGGCGTTCAGCCCCATGATCTCCGGATGGGTCTGGAACAGGCGCAGCAGCAGGCGGCCCAGGCGGATGGCCTCCTCGCAGAGCGGGGTGCGGACGTGGGCCTCGCCGCCGCTGGCCGAATAGCCCTCGTTGAAGATCAGATAGACCATGGCCGCCACCGCCTCGAGCCGCTCGGCGCGCTCGGCGGCGGCGGGCGCCTCGAAGGGGACATCAGCCCTGGCGACACGGCTCTTGGCGCGGGTGATGCGCTGTTCCATGGCCGCCTCGGTGACCAGGAAGGCCTTGGCGATCTCGCGCACGGTCAGGCCGCAGACGATGCGCAGGGCCAGCGCCACCTGCTGGCTGGGCGGCAGGTCGGGGTGGCAGCAGATGAACAGCAGGCGCAGGACGTCGTCGCGGTAGTCGGCCCCGTCCAGGCGTTCGGCCAGGTCGGTCTCGGCGTCGCCCAGGTCCGAAATCTGGTCCTCCGGCGGCAGGGGTTCCTGCTTGCTGCGCTTGCGGGTCCCATCGATGCCGGCGTTGCGGCCCACCAGGATCAGCCAGGCGGTGGGGTCGCGCGGCGGGCCGTTGACGGGCCAGGATTTGAGGGCGCGCAGGCAGGCGTCCTGGAACGCCTCCTCCGCGGTGTCGAGATCGCGGAAGTAGCGCAGCAGGGCGCCCACCGCCTGGGGCCGGGCCGCGGTGATGGCGGCGTCGATCCAGGCGACGTCGGTCATGCCACGCCCTGGTCCTCCGCCACGGCCGCGCCGGAGACATCGCCGCCGGGCAGGAACAGGCGGATTGGCCGGATCTCGTAGGAGCCGCCGGGGTTGGCCCTGCCAAGGTCGCGGGCGATCTCCAGCGCCTCGTCGAGGGAGGCACAGTCGATGACGTAGAAGCCCAGCAGCTGTTCCTTGGTCTCGGCGAAGGGGCCATCGATCACCAGGGGCGGGTCGCTCTTGCGCAGGGTGGTGGCCGCGGTGGTGGGCAGCAAGCGCAGGGCGGGCCCCATCTTGCCGGCCCTGCGCAGCTTTTCGTGGACGGCGCTGAGGCGGGCCATGACCGCGTCATCCTCCTCCTGGGTCCAGGAGAAGACCAGGTCCTCGGCGTTGTAGCAGAGCATGGCGTAGAGCATGGCGGGCCTCCGTCTGGTTCCAAGGACGTGAGGGTAGGCCGCGATCCGACAGGGGGTGAGGGATTTTTCGCTCTTCGCGTCCGCCCCGCCCGACGCTGTCATGTATGGACGGCCCCTTCCCGGCAAGGGGGCATTGGGCTGTTTTGGCGGGTAGTTAGGAGCGGTCATGTATCCGGCCTTTAATTGCGGTCGTGGATGACCGCTGGCCCGCAAGGGGTTCGCGGATCGGGTTCCCA
>DASVMY010000055.1:0-3455 GCA_036384135.1 Caulobacteraceae bacterium
TTTCGCTCTATAAATTCTTGGTCAAATCGGCCCCGGTGGTGCGTGCACCCCCACCCCCAACCCTGCCCGCAAGGGGGAGGGGAGTTTCGCAACAGGCCCCATAGGGGGGAGGGGGAATTGACTACCGCTACTTCACCCGCACCAGCGCCGGACCGGCCGTAGCGCAGGGGTCGTAGGGCGGCGGTGTTCCCGCCAAGAGCCGGATCACATAGGCCGGCGGCAGGTCGCCCAGGCGCTGTAGGCGCGCCGGGACCGACTCGGGCTTGAACCCCTGCCGTTGCCGGTTGGCGCAATAGCCCCGGGGCAGGGGCGAGAACTGGAAGACGCCTTCATGCCGGTCAGGCGTCTGACCGGCGGCCTGGGCCAGCCCCGCGCCCGGCGCCAGCAGCGTGCCGGCAAGGCTCAATAGAATCAGCGATTTGGACATGGCGGCGACCTCGCTTTCCAGGTCTGCTTTCCAACGCCGAAAAACCCCCTTGAGGTGGTGTTTGCGGCGCCCAGATGTTAACACGGGCGCGGACGTTTGGTGTCCGATTCATTAAGTCTGAAATCCCCCTTTGACCGACGAAACAACCCTACCGCCCGACGACGGACGCCGCGGGCACGTGTCTCCGATCCACATCGAGGACGAGCTCAAGAAGTCCTATCTCGACTACGCCATGAGCGTGATCGTCAGCCGGGCGCTGCCTGACGTGCGCGATGGGCTCAAGCCGGTGCACCGGCGGATCCTCTATTCCATGCACGACCTGGGCATGGCCTCGGACCGGTCCTATTCCAAGTCGGCCCGGGTGGTCGGCGACGTGCTGGCCCGCTTCCACCCCCACGGCGACCAGTCGGTCTATGACGCCCTCGTGCGCATGGCCCAGGACTTTTCCATGGGCCTGCGGCTGGTGGACGGCCAGGGCAACTTCGGCTCGATCGACAATGATCCCCCGGCCCAGATGCGCTACACCGAATGCCGGATGACCAAGGCCGCCGAGGCCCTGATGGCCGACATCGACCAGGGCACCGTCGACTTCAAGGAAAACTACGACGGCAAGGACACCGAGCCGACGGTGATGCCGGCGCGGATTCCCAACCTGCTGGTCAACGGCTCGGGCGGCATCGCCGTGGGCATGGCCACCAACATCCCGCCGCATAACCTCGGTGAAATCGTCGACGCCTGCCTGGCCATGATCGACGACCCGGACATCGGCATGGACCAGCTGCTGGACATCGTGCCCGGTCCCGACTTCCCCACCGGCGGCGAGATCATCGGCCGCACAGGCGCGCGCCAGGCCCTGATGACCGGCCGCGGCAGCGTGATCATGCGCGGCGAAGCGGCCATCGAGGATATCCGCAAGGACCGCGAGGCGATCATCATCACCTCGGTGCCGT
Organism: Caulobacteraceae bacterium; assembly: GCA_036384135.1. Classification (GTDB taxonomy): domain Bacteria; phylum Pseudomonadota; class Alphaproteobacteria; order Caulobacterales; family Caulobacteraceae; genus Acaudatibacter. The sequence continues at coordinate 1,378 of DASVMY010000055.1, forward strand.
TCCAGGTGAACAAGGCCGCCATGGTCGAGCGCATCGCCGAACTGGTGCGCGAAAAGCGCATCGAGGGCATCAGCGACCTGCGCGACGAGAGCGACCGCCAGGGCCTGCGCGTTGTCGTGGAGCTCAAGCGCGACGCCAGCGCCGAGGTGGTGCTGAACCAGCTCTACCGCTTCACCCCGCTGCAGACCTCCTTCGGCGTCAACGCCCTGGCGCTGAACCGCGGCCGGCCCCAGCAGATGGGCCTGCGCGAGATGCTCACCGCCTTCATCGACTTCCGCGAGGAAGTGGTGGTGCGGCGCACCCGCTTCCAGCTGAACAAGGCCCGCGACCGAGGCCACGTCCTGGTCGGCCTGGCCATCGCCGTGGTCAACATCGACGAGGTGATCCACATCATCCGCTCGTCCAAGGACCCGGCCGAGGCGCGCGAGCGCCTGGTCAGCCGGGACTGGCCGGTGGGCGACATGCTGCCCCTGATCGAGCTGATCGCCGATCCGCGCACCGCCCTGATCGACGGCAAGAACGTCCGGCTGACCGACGAACAGACCCGCGCCATCCTGGGCTTGACCCTGGCGCGCCTGACGGGCCTCGGCCGTGAAGAGATCTTCGGCGAGGCCAACGAGCTGGCCACCACCATCGCCGCCCTGCTGGAGCTCTTGTCATCGCGCGCCAACATCATGGCCGTGGTGCGCGAGGAGCTGGCGGAGGTGCGCGCCGACTTCGCCGTGCCGCGCCGCAGCACCATCGTCGAAGGCGACGCCGACCTGGAGGACGAGGACCTCATCGTCCGCGAGGAGATGGTCATCACCGTCACCCACGCCGGCTATGTGAAGCGCACGCCGCTCAGCACCTACCGCACCCAGCACCGGGGCGGGCGAGGGCGCTCGGGCATGTCCACCAAGGACGAGGACGCCGTCACGCGGGTGTTCTCGGCCTCCACCCACGCGCCGATGCTGTTCTTCTCTTCCGGCGGCAAGGCCTACAAGCTCAAGGTCTGGCGCCTGCCGGTGGGCACCCCCACCTCGCGCGGCAAGGCCTTCATCAACCTGTTCCCGATCGAGCCTGGCGAGACCATGACCTCGATCCTGACCCTGCCCGAGGACGAGGCGACGTGGGACCGGCTGGACGTGATGTTCGCCACCCGCTCCGGCTCGGTTCGCCGCAACAAGCTCAGCGACTTCGTGCAGGTGAACCGCAACGGCAAGATCGCCATGAAGCTGGACGAGGGCGATTCGATCATCGGCGTGGCCCTGTGCACCGCCAGCGACGACGTCCTGCTGACCACCGCGGCGGCGCGCTGCATCCGTTTCCCGGTGGACGACGTGCGGGTGTTCGCCGGCCGCGAATCCACCGGCGTGCGGGGCATCCGGCTCGGCGAGAGCGACACGGTGATCTCCATGGCGGTCCTGCGCTCGGTTGACGCCACCCCGGCGGAACGGGCCGCCTATCTCAAGCACGCCGCGGCCATGCGCGCGGCGGCCAACGGCGAGGAAGCCGACACTCCGCCGGCGGTCGAGGACGAGGACGACGCCGCCAGCAGCGAGCAGGTCAGCCTGTCGGTGGAGCGCATCGCCGAACTGGGCGGGGCGGAGCAATACATCCTGACCGTTTCGTCCGAAGGGTTCGGCAAGCGCACCTCGGCCTATGACTACCGGCGGACCGGTCGCGGCGGCCAGGGGCTGATGGCGCACGACATCTCCAAGCGGGGCGGCCGCCTGGTGGCCAGCTTCCCGGTGGAGGACTCCGACGAACTGCTGCTGGTCAGCGACCAGGGCCAGCTGATCCGCGTGCCCGTCGGCCAGATCCGCACCGCCGGCCGCAACACCCAGGGCGTCACCATCTTCCGCACCGGCGAGAACGAGCACGTGGTCTCGGTGGAGCGCCTGGAAGGCGAGGCGGAGGCCGAGGAGGCGGAAACGCCGGAGGGCGATGCGGGCGAGGGAGCTCCGGAGGCGGAGTAGGGGACCCCCCACCGTCACCCCGGACAAGCCGCGCAGCGGCGCCGATCCGGGGCCGCCCGCGCCGGCTCCTCGCTGGACGCCGTCTTGGCGCGGTGCGGCCGGCCCCGGCTCGCCGCGGCG
>DASVMY010000056.1:0-17814 GCA_036384135.1 Caulobacteraceae bacterium
TCGCCGGCGCGGGTGCGCGGGGCGGGGGTGTCGGGCGACACCAGCGCCGCGGGCCTAGCGCGGGTCGACTTCTCGGTCCAGGCCGACACTGACCTCTGCATCGTCGCCCTGGGCGGCAACGACCTTCTGCAAGGGCTGGAGCCGAAGAGCACCCAGGCCAACATCGACAAGATCGTCAAGCGTTTGAAAACACGCGGGATCGGGGTGCTGATCGCCGGCATGCAGGCGCCCCCCGCCATCGGCCGCGGCTATGTCCGCGATTTCGACGCGGTGTTCCCCGCCGTGGCCAGGGCCGAGCGCGTGCCGCTCTATCCCAACCTGCTGGCCGGGGTCGGCCAGACCCCGGGCCTCAACCAGCGCGACGGCATCCACCCCAACGCCCAGGGGGTGGAGATCATCGCCGCGCGCCTGGCGCCGGTGGTGGCCAGGGCCCTTAAGAGCCGGACATGATCAGGCTCTTCGCCGCCATCGCCGTGCCCGAGCACATCGGCGAGGGCCTGGTCCGCCACCAGGTCGGGCTGGACGGCGCCCGCTGGCGCCCGCCAGAGGCCTTCCACATCACCCTGCGCTTCGTCGGCGATGTGGCCGAAAACCGGGCCCAGGACCTGGACTCGGAACTGTCGGTGGTGGGCGGAGAACCCTTCGACCTGACCCTGTCTGGTGTCGGCGCCTTCGGGGAGGGGGCGGACGTCCACGCCATCTGGGCCGGCGTCGAGGACAGCCCCGCCGTCAAACGCCTGGCCGCCCGCTGCGAAAGCGCCGCCCGACGCGCGGGCCTGGGGCCCGACAGCCGCGCCTACAAGCCCCACGTCACCCTGGCCTATCTGCGCCGCCCCGACCCGGCCAAGGTCGCCGCCTGGATACAGGGCCACAACCTATTGAAATCCCCCAGCTTCCGGGTGATGGGCTTTGGCCTGTTCTCCAGTTGGCAAACCGACGCCGGCTCGACCTACCGCGAGGAAGCCCACTACCCGCTGGGGTGAGGTTGCCGTCTTTCAGGGGGCGCTCCAGCGAGCCAGCACCGTAAATCACCGTATTTTACGGCGCCGGGGGCGCTGCGAGGGGGTGAGGCATGGGATTTCCCCGAGGACAAGCAACTAGAACAATATGGGAACACTCTGGCGGCGCGCAAGCGGCTATTTCGGCGACAGTTTACTTTTTCGCGTAGCTAAGAAAGTAAACTGTCGCCGAAATAGCCGCTCCCCCCAACGCCCTTCACACCTTCGCCGCGTGGTCCTTCAGCACCCCCAGGGGCGTGATCGCCAGGGTTTCCTCGTGGGTGGAGGCCAGGACCACCGGCGGGGCGCAGCCGGCGTCCAGGGCCTCTTTCCAGCGCGGGGCGCACAGGCACCAGCGGTCGCCGGGCCTGAGGCCGGCGAAGTCCAGGTCCGGGCGGGGGGTCGACAGGTCGTTGCCGGCGGCCTTGGAAAAGCTGAGGAATTCGGCGGTCATCACCGCGCAGACGGTGTGCAGGCCCAGGTCGTGCGGCCCTGTCTCGCAGCAGCCATTGCGAAAGAACCCCGTCACCGGGTCGTTGGAGCAGGGGAGCAGCTCCCCGCCAAGGACGTTGCGTGCGTCCGCGTCATAACGGGTGGTCATGAGCTGAGATTAGGGCTTTACACTGTCCCTTAGCCAGCCCGTTCCCTTCACGCATTTCCGGACTTGTTCGAGTTGTCATGATCAGCCCCGCCAGGCCCCGCCGCACCGCCCTCTACATGCCCGCCTCCAACGCCCGGGCGGTGGAAAAGGCGCGCGCGCTGGCCTGCGACGTGGTGATCCTGGACCTGGAGGACGCCGTCGCCCCCGAGGCCAAGGCAGACGCCCGAGCGGCGGCCGTGGCGGCGGTCCGCGCCGGCGGGTTCGGGCGGCGCGAGGTGGTGGTGCGGGTCAATGCCCTCTCCACCCCCTGGGGCGCCGAGGACCTGGCTCAGATCGCCCTGGCCGGCCCGGACGCGGTGCTGGTCCCCAAGATCGACGGGCCGGAGGACGTCGCCGCCTATCACGCGGCCCTGGCCGCCGCGCCCGAGGCGACCTGCCTGTGGACCATGATCGAGACCGGCAAAGCGATCTTCCGCCTGGAGGCCATCGCCGCCGCCTCGGCCAGCACGCGGCTCTCCGGCTTCTGCATGGGCGTCAACGACCTGGCCAAGGAGATGGGCGCGCGCCAGGTTCCGGACCGGGCGCCGTTCCTGTCCGCCCTGTCGCTCAGCGTCATGGCCGCCCGCGCCTACGGCCTGATCGTCCTGGACGGGGTGCACAACGAGATCGAGGACCTGGCCGCGCTGGAGGCGGTGTGCCGCCAGGGGGTCGACTTTGGCTTCGACGGCAAGAGCCTGATCCATCCCACGCATCTGGAGATCACGAACCGGGTCTTCACCCCACCGGCGGAAGACGTCGCCTGGGCGCGGGCGGTGATCGCCGCCTTCGACGATCCGGCCAACGCCGGGCGCGGGGCGCTGCGGGTTCAGGGCAAGCTGGCGGAGCTGCTGCACCGTGACCAGGCCCGCAAGCTGGTGGCGGTGGCCGACGCCATCGCCAAAGCCGAGACTGGGGTGGAGACGGGGGCCGGGACGCCGGTCCAGGCGTCGTCGCCGGCCCGGATAGGGGCGGTGTGAAGCCATGGTCCAATCGTCGGTGATCCTGCTGCTCCTGACCCTGGCGGCGGCGCCGGCGCTGGTCCAGGACGAGGAAGAACCGGACGCCATCGGCGCCGTGCTCAGCAACAGCCAGCATCCGCCCTCCCAGACCCAATCGGGTCCGGTCTTCACGATCCCCCCGACGCCGCCTCGGGCCATGCCGACGGCCAACGCCCCGCCGCCGCCGACTGGCGCCCCGCGGCTGGAGCAGACCGGCGTCAGCCCGGACGGCCCGGCCTCGTACGGCGACATGGCCTTCGAGAGCCGCATCCGCCAATCGGTGGCCGCAGCCCAGGGCCTGCAAGGCGCCCTGGATGGCCAGTGGACCCTCTATGACGCCGCCGGCCACCCGCTCTACGTGTTCATGTTCATTGACCCCGCCGGCGGCCGCGGCGACCTGGAAGCGGCCTGGCGGGACCTGCGCCGGGCCCGGGGCAGCGATGACCTGGGCGTGGTCGACAGCCTGCAGCACACAGGCCTCAGCCTGAGCCTCAACTTCGTCCCCCACCGCGGCGCGGGCGCCACCGCCATCCAGCTGCAGGGCCAGGCCACGGGCGCCTGGGATGGTCAGATGACCGAAGCCGGCGCCGCCTTGAAGGTCAGCCTACGGCGCAACTAGCGCCGCATGGCGTCACAGGCGCGGCAAAAGCCTCGCTCCGAAGGCCCGGGCGTGTTAGGTGAATCCCCGTCACGTCCTCGTCGGACCTTTGCGTTCGACCAAGCGGCGCGTCCCGCATGGCAGGGGCCATCGCGGCGTTCAGTCGCCCGATCCTTGCTTCTTCATCCGTAGCGCTCCGCGCGTCGCCTCAAAAGGGCAGCCGCGCGCCGCCTTCGCCAAACTCCGCATCCCGGCCGATCCTGGCTGGCCTGCGCTACCGAAAGCCCCATGAACGCACTTCTCAAAGGCACTTCGCTCTCCGACCGCCTCAAAGCCCAGGCCGAGGCCAAGAAGGCCATCCTGGCCAAGTTCAAGCCCAAGCCCCATGTCCCCGACCCCCTGTTCGACCAGCGCGAGACCCTGCGTCTGGCCGAACTGGAACGCGTCCGCCAGGAACGCGCCGAGGCCAAAGCCGCCGCCAAGCAGGCGGCCGCCGAAGCCGAGGAGGCCAAGCGCCTGGCGGCGATGAACGAGGAAGCCGCTATCCTCGAGGCCAAGCGCAGCGAGCGCAAGGAACGCAAGGCCCTGACCAAGGCCGAGGCCAAAGCCAAGCGCGACGCCCGCTACGCCGCCCGCAAGGCGCGCCAGTAGGCTCCAACGCGGCGACGGATACGCCGGGGCTCGACAAGCGGGCTTGGGACCGGAACTGTATACCGTCACGCCTCGATGGGCGCGGCGGCGGTTTGGTCCTGAGAGGGCGGCATGGCGAGCACGTTGGAAAGTTCGCTTCCCGCCGGCGACCTGATCGTGCGGGCAGCGGCGGTGATCAACGCCCGCCGCAACGGTGACTACACTGTCGGCGACGTGGGTTGCGCCCTGGTGACGGCGGCTGGAAATGTCCACGTGGGCGTCTGCATCGACGCCATGTCCGGGATGGGCTTCTGCGCTGAGCACAATGCCATCGGAGCCATGGTCACCGCCGGCGAGACCCGCATCGCTCGGATCGTCGCGGTCTGGAAGGAGGGGGCTGACACTTACGTTGTCGCCCCCTGCGGCCGCTGCAGGCAGTTCATTTTCGAGACCGACAAGGGCAACCTGGACACCGAGATCCTGCTGGGGCCGGGCCAGTCAGCGCCGCTGCGGGACCTGCTGCCCTTCGCCAATTCGTTCCGGAAAATCTGAAGCGCCGACCTAATTCTTCCTTCTCCCCCTGCGGGAGAAGGTGTCAGCGAAGCTGACGGATGAGGGGTCGTCGGAACGCGGGTGATTGGCTTGCTGGCAGGATAGTCTCAGGGGCCGCGTCGACCCCTCATCCGACCTCCTGCGGAGGCCACCTTCTCCCGCAAGGGGAGAAGGGCGAGAGGCGCCCAGTCCGTGACATTTCTAGGGTTTCACCACCGCCAAAGCCGCCTCGCTCAATCGATCCAACGCGTCCTCAAGATAACCTACCCGTCCGCCGACCCCCCACACCGGCCCCGGCCAGGCCGCGTCGTCCGGCCGCCGTCCGACCACGTGCACGTGCAGTTGCGGGGTGACGTTCCCCAGCGCCCCGACGTTCAGCTTCGCCACCGGGGCGCCCAGCGCCTGGCCCATGGCGCGCACCGCCGCTCCGGCCCAGACCACCTCCTCCATCAGCGCGGCGCGGTCCAACGGCGACAGGTCTTCCAGCTCCCGCGCCCCGGCCACGCGGGGGATCAGGATCAGCCAGGGCCGGCGGGCGTCGTCCTGGAGCCGCAGATGACAAAGGCCCAGTTCGGCGACGGCCCTGGAGCCGGCCTGGAAGGCGGGGTCGGGCTGAAACATGGCGCAGCCTTGCAGGGGGCGTCCCGCCGGTCTAGACCGCGCCGGATTTTGCACCGCACACATCTGGAGACGACCTGAATGGCTCGCGCGAAGATCGCCCTTATCGGCGCCGGCATGATCGGCGGCACCCTGGCCCATATCGCGGCCCGCGAGGAACTGGGCGACGTCGTCCTGTTCGACATCGTCGACGGCGTGCCGCAGGGCAAGGCGCTGGACCTGAACGAAGCCACCCCGGTGTTCGGCAAGGACTCCCTGCTGAAGGGGACCAGCGACTACGCCGATATCGCCGGCGCCGACGTGTGCATCGTCACCGCCGGGGTGCCGCGCAAGCCGGGCATGAGCCGCGACGACCTGCTGGGCATCAACCTGAAGGTCATGAAGGCCGTCGGCGAGGGCATCAAGACCCATGCCCCCAACGCCTTCGTCATCTGCATCACCAACCCGCTGGACGCCATGGTCTGGGCACTGCGCGAGTTCTCCGGCCTCAAGCACGAGAAGATCATCGGCATGGCCGGGGTGCTGGACAGCGCCCGCTTCCGCTTCTTCCTGGCCGAGCGTCTGGGCGTGTCGGTGCAGGACATCCACGCCTGGACCCTGGGCGGCCACGGCGACGACATGGTGCCGATGGTGCGCCATTCCACGGTGGGCGGCCTGCCGCTGCCCGAACTGGTCAAGCAGGGCGCGCTGAGCCAGGACGAGCTGGACGCCATCGTCAAGCGCACCCGCGGCGGCGGCGGCGAGATCGTCGCCCTGTTGAAGACCGGTTCGGCCTTCTACGCCCCGGCCGAGAGCGCCATCGCCATGGCCAAGAGCTATCTGAAGGACCAGAAGCGGGTTCTGCCGTGCGCCGCCTACCTGAACGGCCAATATGGCCTGAAGGACCTCTACGTCGGCGTGCCGGTGGTGATCGGCGCCGGCGGCGCGGAGCGGATCATCGAGTTCCCGATCAACGACGAGGAGCGGGCCATGTTCGCCAAGTCGGTGGAGTCCGTGCAGGGCCTGATCGCCGCCTGCAAGGACATCGAACCCTCGCTGAAATAGGCTGGGGTTTGACGCCCGGCCCCACGATCGAAACCGCGCGCCTGATCCTCCGCCCCACGGCGGCGGAGGATTTCGAGGCCTGGGCGGCGTTCATGGCGGACGAGGAGGTCACCCGTTACCTCGGCGGCGTGCAGCTGCGGTCGGTGGCCTGGCGCGGCATGCTGCAGGTGGCCGGCGCCTGGGCGGTGCAGGGCTATTCGATGTTCTCGGTGATCGAGAAGGCGTCGGGCCGCTGGGTCGGGCGGCTGGGGCCCTGGCAGCCCGAGGGCTGGCCCGGGACCGAGGTCGGCTGGGGCCTGGCGCGGGAGGCCTGGGGCAAGGGCTACGCCCTGGAAGGCGCCGTCGCCAGCATCGACTGGGCCTTCGACCACCTGGGCTGGACCGAGGTGATCCACAGCATCGAGGCCGCCAACTTGGCCTCCCGAAAGGTGGCCGAGCGCCTGGGGTCGACCATCCTGCGCTCACAGCCCCTGCCGGCGCCGTACGACGATCATTTCGTCGATGTCTGGGGGCAGAGCCGGGAGCAGTGGCGGGCGCGGCGGGCGGGGCTTGGATAGACTCTCTTCCCCCGAGCCCGGCGACGCCGGGTGGTGGGGGCCGGGTGGTGGGGGAAGTACCCGCGGAGCGGGGGATGGGGGCTCCAGCTTGACACGACAGCTGGCTCTCCGCTGGAGCCCCCATCGTCTCGTCGCCGCTGGCGCCGATCCACTTCTCCCAGAGGGGGAAGAGAAGCAGTAGTTCCCTAGAACCAGCCTTCGTCCCGCAGCACCTTCATGAACCCCCGGCTGACCGGGACCTGGGCGCCGTCCTTCAGGGTCAGGGTGGCGCGGCCGTCGGCGCGTTCGGTCTGGGTCACCGCCGCCTTGGCCACCCACCAGGAACGGTGGGTCTGGGCGCCCTCGATGCCCTCCAGTTCCGCCACTGCGTCCGACAGGCGCATCAGGATCAGGTCCTGGCCCTGGGAGGTGTGCAGGCGCAGGTAGTGGTCCTGCGCCTCCACCGCCCACAGCTCCGCGCCCACCAGCTTGCCCGGCAGGCGGCTGAGGAACTTCGGCGGCGGGGCGCCGGCCGGGGCGGCGTGGGTGGAGACCGGCGCGCGGCGGCGGATGATGAAGCCCAGGGTCGTGATTGCCAGGGAGATGACCAGGGTGGTGGGGAACACCTCGCCGATGTGCGCCCAGCGGAAGGGGTGGCGGGTGACGAGGGCCTCCGCCACGGCGACGACGACGCTCATGGGAAGCGCCGTGAGCAGGGCGATGGGGACGACCAGCAGCCAGGGGCGGCCCCAGGGCTGGGTGTGGAACCAGTGGTCCGGGATGACGTAGCGGGTCACCGCCACCCCGAAGGAGGCGCCGATCACCATCAACGCCAGCCAGTAGAGGAAACGCGGCGCGATCTGCAGGCCGCTGGTCCCGAACGCGCCGGCGGCGGTCAGCACCACCCCGATCATGCAGCAGGCCCCGGCGATCTGCAGCCAGACCGTCAGCATGCCCTCCCGGCCCCATTCGCCGGGTGACCGCGACGTCGATGGGAGATCGGGCGTTGGTCGGTCGGAGACGGGGTCGGCCAAGGGCGGGTAACCTCGTTGCGTCGCGTTCAGGAACCGTGGGGTATCTAAGTCACCGCGACGCGCGGGGCCAGATGGGTCAAGTCGTGCGGAGCGGGCCAGCGGTGGGATTGGGGGGCGGATCGCCGCACCCCTTGCATCGCGCCGCCCTTCCGCCATGTTCCGCGATCATTGGGCCGCCCGCCAGGGTGACTCGCACAGTCAGGGCCGACGATGGAAGACTTCGTGTTTCACGATCCGACGGGGCGGCGCGCCAAGCGGGCCAACTTCGGGGTCGGGATTCTGCTGTCCTTGGCCGCCCTGGTCGTGGCCGCCTTCTTCGCCACCCTGGCCTTCGCCCCGCGCCTGCCCAGCCTGGAGATGAAGGACCCCCGCGTCCTCCAGGCCCTGCACGTGGAGAACTCGCACCGCGCCATCCGCCCGGCCGCCTGGCGCACGGTGCCCAAGCGGCCCAAGGCGGCGGCCACGGGCGGTCCCGTGCGGCCATTGTCGGTGGGCTTCTATGTGTCGTGGGACGAAAGCTCCCGCGTCTCCCTGGCCAAGCACATCGACGAACTGGACGTGATCTCGCCGCAGTGGATCGGGCTGAACGGCGCCTCGGGCCTGGTCACGGTGACCTCCGATCCCCAGGCTGACGCCCTGATCGCCCGGGCCAAGAACCCGCCGCCGATCCTGCCCATGGTCCACAACGCCCACGACGGCCTGTCGGACGGCCCGGTGGCCACGGGCCTGCTGATGAACCCGGCGGCGCGGACCGCCCTGGTCGCCAACCTGGTCACCCTGGCCAAGACCAAGGGCTATGCGGGCTATGTCTTCGACCTGGAGAACATGTCCTATCCCTCCCTGGTCCACTATCCGGAGCTGCTGGCCGAGGCCCGGGCGGCGCTGAAACCGCTGGGCCGGGAAGTCTGGGTGTCCGTGCCGGTGGCCGACACCACCTGGGACCTGAAGAAGTTCCAGTCCGTGGCCGACACCGTGGTGCTGATGGCCTATGACGAGCACTGGGCCAATGGCGTCCCCGGCCCGGCGGCGTCCGAGGACTGGTTCGAGGGCATCCTGAAGACCGACATGGCCCAGCTGGACCCGGCCCGCACGGTGGTGGCCCTGGGCGACTACGGCTACGACTGGACGCTGAAGGACGACAAGGGCCCGGCGAAGGCCGACACGGTTGAGTTCTATGAGGCCACCCAGACGGCGCACGACGCCGAGGCGCCGGTGATCCTGGACGAGAACGCGCTCAACCCCACCTACGGCTACCAGGACGACGACGGACGCAAGCACGTGGTCTGGTTCCTGGACGCCACCTCGACCTTCAACGAGATCAAGGTCGCCGACGACTACCGGCCCCGCGGCTACGCCCTGTGGCGGATGGGGGCCGAGGACCCGGCGGTGTGGAAGTTCTTCCGCCAGCCCTACGGCAGCATCAAGCCGGTGGGCCTGGAGCCGATCGACCCGTCCACCGGCGTCGACTTCGACGGCACCGGCGAGGTGCTGCATGTGGCCTCCACGCCGCTGGGCGGCTCGCGGACCATCGAGCTGGACCCCGACAACGGCCTGATCGCCGGCGAGGCCTACAAGGTCATGCCGACCTCCTATGTGATCCAGCGCTACGGCGCCCATCCCGGCTGGCTGGCGCTGACCTTCGACGACGGCCCGGACGGGCGCTGGACCGGCAAGATCCTCGACGTCCTGAAACAGAAGAACGTCAAGGCGACCTTCTTCGTCATCGGCCAGAACATGCAGGCCTCGCCCAAGCTGGTCCAGCGGGAGGTGGACGAGGGCCACATGGTGGGCAGCCACACCTGGACCCACCCTAACATCGGCGAAATCCCCATCGGCCAGACCGATCTGGAGCTGAACACCACCCAGCGCCTGTTCGAGGTGCTGACCGGCCGATCGATGCGCTTCTTCCGGCCGCCGTTCTTCGGGGATGCGGAGCCTTCGACGCCCAACGAAGTGGCGCCGCTGCTGATCGCCCAGAAGCTGGGCTATATGAGCGTCGGCCTGAGGATCGACCCCGACGACTGGCAGAAGCCCGACGCCGCCCTGATCATCTCCCGCACCATCGAACGGGCGGCCGACACCAGTATCCACGGCGGCCAGGTGATCCTGCTGCACGACGCCGGCGGCGACCGCAGCCGCACCGTGGCGGCCCTGCCGGGGCTGATCGACCAACTGCGGGCCAAGGGCTACCAGTTCGTCACCATCGATGAGCTGGCGGGCATGTCCCGCGCCCAGGCCCTGCCGCCGACCTCGCGGGGATCGGTGGAGCTGATGCTGGACCGGGTGGGCTTTGGCCTGTTCCGCTACATCAACATGGGCCTGCAGGCGCTGTTCCTGACCGCCATCGTGCTGGGCCTGACGCGGCTGGCCTTCATGGCGGTGATGGCGCTGTGGCACCGCGCCCTGGCGCCCGGCCGCGAGCCGGAGATGCTGGACCCCGCCGCCGGTCCGCTGGTGAGCGTGCTGATCCCCTGTTTCAACGAGGAGCGGGTGATCGTTTCCTCCGTGGCCCGGATCCTGGCCTCGGAGTGGAAGAACCTGGAAGTCCTGGTGCTGGACGACGGCTCGTCCGACGGCACCAGCGACGTGGTCCGTGAGGCCTACAAGGACGAGCCGCGCGTGCGGCTGCTGACCTTCGAGAACGGCGGCAAGGCGCGGGCGCTGAACCGGGGCCTGGCCGAGACCAAGGGCGACATCGTCGTGGCCCTGGACGCCGACACCCTGTTCGCCTCCGAAACCATCGGGCGGCTGGCGCGCTGGTTCGTGGACCCCAAGGTGGGGGCGGTGGCCGGCAACGCCATCGTCGGCAACCGGCTGAACGTGGTCACCCGCTGGCAGGCGCTGGAATACATCACCGCCCAGAACCTGGAGCGGCGGGCCCTGGCGGCGCTGGGCGCGGTGACGGTGGTGCCGGGCGCGGTGGGCGCCTGGCGGCGCAAGACCCTGGAGGACCTGGGCGGCTATCCCGCCGACACCCTGGCCGAGGACCAGGACCTGACGCTGGCCTGCCAGAGCGCCGGCTGGACGGTGGAGTTCGACAGCGAGGCGCGGGCCTATACCGAGGCGCCCGACACCGTGTCGGGCCTGCTCAAGCAGCGCTTCCGCTGGTCGTTCGGCACGCTGCAGTGCCTGTGGAAACACCGCAAGGACCTGTTCAATCCCAAGCATCCGGTCCTGGGCTTCGTGGCCCTGCCGCAGATCTGGCTGTTCCAGATCTTCCTGACGGTGGCCTCGCCGCTGGTGGACCTGGCCATCGTCTCCAGCCTGATCTGGGCCATCTACGGCCGCGCCTACCATCCGGTGGAGTGGTCGCCGGACGACTTCTTCCGCTCTGTGTTCTACTGGGCCGCCTTCATTTTCCTGGACCTGTCGGCCGGGGCGCTGGGCATGGCGCTAGAGCGCCGCGCGCCGTGGAAGGATCTGGTCTGGCTGCCGGTGCAGCGGTTCGGCTACCGCCAGCTGATGTACTATGTGGTGGTCAAGTCGGTGGTCACCGCCATCCGCGGCTACCGGGTCGGCTGGGGCAAGCTGGAGCGGCGGGCCACCGTGGCCATGGGGGCGAACTGAGTTCTCGGGGGTGCGTCGGCCTTGCGCCCCCTCCGTCACGTCGTGCTTCGCACGACGCGCCACCTCCCCCGCATCGCCCTTTGGGCTCGCATGGGAGGAGGAGGGGCAGCGCGGTCTCCTCCCACGCCCAACGAGGCGGGGGAGGGGGACCATTCGGCTACCAGCCGAATGGTGGAGGGGGCGCAGGGCCGCCACACTGATCTACGCCGACTTCGGTTCGGTCAGGTTCGGGGGAAGACAGCGTCTATGCAGGCGCCGCAGGGTGAGCGGTTGCCTAGGGGGCCGCGCCTGCTATGAAGGCCGCGACTTTACCGAGCCCCAGCGACCGGACCCTCAATGAACATCCACGAACACCAGGCCAAGGCCGTCCTCGCCGACTACGGCGTTCCCGTTCCTCGCGGCTTTGCCGCCTTCAGCGTCGACGAAGCGGTGGGCGCGGCTGAAAAGCTGGGCGGGCCGGTCTGGGTGGTGAAGGCCCAGATCCACGCCGGCGGGCGGGGCAAGGGCGGCGGGGTCAAGGTGTGCAAGTCCCTCGACGAGGTTCGCTCCGAGGCCGCCCGCATGCTGGGCATGACCCTGATCACCCACCAGACCGGCCCCAAGGGCCGCCTGGTGCGCCGCCTCTACATCGAGGAAGGCGCGTCGATCGCCAAGGAACTGTACCTGTCCCTGCTGGTGGACCGGGAAACCAGCCGCGTGGCCGTGGTCGCCTCCACCGAGGGCGGCATGGACATCGAGGAGGTGGCGCACTCCACGCCCGAGAAGATCCACACCTTCTCCGTCGACCCGGCCACCGGGGTTTGGCCGCACCATGCCTTGGCCCTGTCCAAGGCTCTGAAGCTGGACGCCGCCGCCGCCAAGCAGGCGCGCACCCTGCTGCCGGCGCTCTACAAGGCCTTCGTCGAGAAGGATATGGCGCTGCTGGAGGTGAACCCGCTGATCATCACCGGCGACGGGGCGCTCAAGGTCCTCGACGCCAAGGTCTCCTTCGACGACAACGCCATGTACCGCCACGCTGACATGCTGGCCCTGCGCGATGAGACCGAGGAGGATGAGAAGGAGATCGAGGCTTCCAAGCACGACCTCTCCTACATCGCGCTCGACGGCGAGATCGGCTGCATGGTCAACGGCGCCGGCCTGGCCATGGCGACCATGGACATCATCAAGCTCTACGGCGCCGAGCCGGCCAACTTCCTCGACGTGGGCGGCGGCGCGTCCAAGGAGAAGGTCACCGCGGCCTTCAAGATCATCACCGCCGATCCCAATGTGAAGGGCATCCTGGTCAACATCTTCGGCGGCATAATGCGCTGCGACATCATCGCCGAGGGCGTGGTGGCGGCGGTGAAGGACGTCGGGCTGAAGGTGCCGCTGGTGGTCCGCCTGGAAGGCACCAACTCCGAACTGGGCAAGAAGATCATCTCCGAGAGCGGCCTCAACGTGGTCGCCGCCAACGACCTGGCCGACGGGGCGGAGAAGATCGTCCGGGCCGTGAAGGGGTAGGGGCGTTGAATTTCAAAACCACATGCCTGGCGGCCGCGGCCCTGACCGCCTTGGCCGGTCCGGCGCTGGCCGGCGCCTCCGAGGACGCCTTCGCCAGCTTCCGTTCGATCTGCGGCGACACCGCCGCCGACTTTCCCGGCGTGGTCAAGGCGGCCGATGCGGCCAATTGGCAGCCGGACACCCAGGAGGTCACCTCCATGGACGGCGTCGTGGTCAGTGACAAACTGTCCCGCAAGAAGAAGAGCGGCGACGCGGCCATGGAACTCACCGCCAGCCACGGTGTGGCGGCCAAGTTCGGCAACGCCGGCGTCAGCATCTGCACCGTGGTGTCGAACAAGGCCGAGTTCGGCTCGGTGGTCTCCCAGGTCCAGGGCTGGCTCGGCATGGCGCCGCACGACGCGGCGCCGACCAAGACCGGCTTCCACTACACTCCCAACGGAACGGCCTTCGCCGCCGTTCCGGACGGCGGCTTCGACGCGGCGGCGGCCGGCGGCGGCATGATGCTGCTGACGGTCAGGAACGCCGGCGGCAAGGTCACCGTCGACCTGATCAAGCTTAAAAAGTAACGGCCTTCTCCGAGGCGGCCCCTCCTTGGGCCACCGCGCCCTCATCACCTCAAGGCCCCGGCGACCTGGCGGCCCCCAACCGAACCAAGCGAGACGAATGTCCATCCTCATCGGCAAAGACACCCGCGTCATCTGCCAGGGCGTTACCGGCGCCCAGGGCACCTTCCACACCGAACAGGCCATCGCCTATGGCACGCGCATGGTCGGCGGCACCTCGCCGGGCAAGGGCGGCACGACGCATCTGGGCCTGCCGGTGTTCGACACCGTGGCCGAGATCGCCGCCAGCACCCAGGTCGACGCCTCGGTGATCTATGTGCCGCCGCCCTTCGCGGCCGACGCCATCCTGGAAGCCATCGACGCGGAGATCGGCCTGATCGTCTGCATCACCGAGGGCATCCCGGTGGAGGACATGATCAAGGTCAAGCGGGCGCTCAGCGGCTCCAAGTCGCGGCTGATCGGACCCAACTGCCCCGGCGTCCTGACCCCGGACGAGTGCAAGATCGGCATCATGCCGGGCAATATCTTCAAGAAGGGCTCGGTGGGCGTGGTCTCGCGCTCGGGCACGCTTACCTATGAAGCGGTGTTCCAGACCTCGCAGGTCGGCCTTGGCCAGACCACGGCGGTGGGTATCGGCGGCGACCCGGTGAAGGGCACCGAGTTCATCGACATCCTGGAGATGTTCCTGGCCGACCCCGCCACGGAATCGATCATCATGATCGGCGAAATCGGCGGCTCGGCCGAAGAAGACGCGGCCGATTTCATCAAGTCTTCAAAGATCCGGAAGCCTATGGTCGGCTTCATCGCCGGCCGCACCGCGCCGCCCGGTCGCCGCATGGGTCACGCCGGCGCGATCATCTCCGGCGGCAAGGGCGGGGCCGACGACAAGATCGCCGCCATGGAAGCCGCGGGCATCCGCGTCTCTCCCTCCCCGGCGGCCCTGGGGCACACGCTCCTGGAAGTGTTGAAAGGGTGAAGCCCAGAAGCGTCCGAGAGACTGGTGGGCGGGCTTGGTCTGACCAAGATTCGGTCAAGTTGACTTAAGGGCGCCTATCGGGTCCTAAGAGGCGAACCAAAGCCTGGACTTGCTCCAGGTCGTACATATCTAGCGGGCGGCGCCCGGTCCCCTTGATTCTTCCCCGGGCCCGGCGCCCCAAGGCAGGAAGCAAATGGCGGATGACGCGGGCCGGCTGAACGAGGTTCTGGCCGAGACATCGTTCCTCTACGGCGGCAATGCCGCCTTCGTTGAGGATCTCTACGCCCAGTGGGCGCAGGACCCCGGCTCGGTCGAGCCCTCCTGGCGGGCGTTCTTCGCCCAGCTCTCCGACGGTGTCGACGCTGTGCGCAAGGCGGCCACGCCGCCGGCCTGGACTCCGACCCAGGTCCCCTACGCCCGGCCCGAATGGCTGTCGGCCATCGACGGCATGTGGCCGGCGCTGGACGCCAAGCTGGAAGCCAAGATTCAGGTCGCCGCCCCCGCCGCCAGCCCGGACGAGGTGCGCGCCCGCACCCTGGATTCCCTGCGCTGCATCATGATGATCCGCGCCTACCGCATGCGCGGCCACCTGAAGGCCAACCTGGATCCGCTGGGCCTGGCCGTCACCGCCGGCGACGCCACCGAACTGGACCCGGCCACCTACGGCTTCGCCGAGTCCGACTTCGACCGGCCGATCTTCCTGGACTTCGTGCTGGGGCTGGAATCCTCGACCGTGCGCGAGATCCTCTCGATCCTGCGGCGCACCTACTGCGGCAACGTCGGGGTGCAGTACATGCACATCACCGACCCGGCCGAGAAGGCCTGGCTGCAGCAGCGCATCGAGGGCCGCGACAAGGAGATCACCTTCACCCGGGAGGGCAAGGTCGCCATCCTCAAGAAGCTGATCGAGTCCGAGGGTTTCGAGAAGTTCCTGCACAAGCGCTTCCCCGGCACCAAGCGCTTCGGCCTCGACGGCGCGGAGTCCATGGTCCCGGCCCTGGAGCAGATCATCAAGCGCGGCGGCGCGCTGGGGGTGAAGGACATCATCGTCGGCATGCCCCACCGGGGCCGTCTGAACGTCCTGGCCGCGGTGATGGCCAAGCCCTACCAGGTGATCTTCCACGAGTTCCAGGGCGGCTCGTCCCTGCCCTCCGACATCGAGGGCTCGGGGGACGTGAAGTACCACCTGGGCGCCTCGTCCGACCGCTCCTTCGACGGCAACGAAGTGCACCTGTCGCTGACCGCCAACCCCAGCCACCTGGAGATCGTCAATCCGGTGGTGCTGGGCAAGGCCCGCGCCAAACAGGCCTTTGCCCTGCGTGAAAACCCCCGCGCCGGCCGCGGCCACGTCCTGCCGCTGCTGCTGCACGGCGACGCCGCCTTCGCCGGCCAGGGCGTCATCGCCGAATGCTTCAACCTGATGGGGGTCAAGGGCTACCGCACCGGCGGCTGCGTCCACTTCATCGTCAACAACCAGATCGGCTTCACCACCAGCCCGCGCTACAGCCGCACCAGCCCCTATCCGTCGGATACGGCCCTGATGGTGGAAGCGCCGATCTTCCACGCCAACGGCGATGACCCCGAAGCGGTGGTGTTCGCCGCCAAGGTGGCCACCGAATATCGCCAGCAGTTCGGCAAGGACGTGGTCATCGACATGTTCTGCTATCGCCGGTTCGGTCACAACGAGGGTGACGATCCGACGATGACCCAGCCGCTGATGTACCTGAAGATCAAGAACCACCCCTCTACCTGCGAGCTCTACGGCCAGCGCCTGATCGCCGAGGGGGTGATCACCGAAAACGAGTTCAAGACCTTCTACAGCGACTTCGACGCCTTCCTCGACAAGGAGTTCGAGGCCGGCAAGAGCTACAAGGCCGACAAGGCCGACTGGCTGGACGGCAAGTGGGCGGGCCTGGCGCCCGAGAACGAGGAGCGCCGCGGCGACACCGCCGTGAAGCTGCAGAAGCTGCGGGACCTGGGCATCAAGTTCACCAGCCTCCCCGAGCGCCTGGACACCCACAAGACCGTCAAGCGGGTGATCGACAACCGCCGCGCCTCCATCGAGGCGGGCGAAAACATCGACTGGGCCACCGGCGAGCACCTGGCCTTCGCCACCCTGCTGGACCAGGGCTATCCGGTGCGCCTGTCGGGCCAGGACAGCGTGCGCGGCACTTTCGTGCAGCGCCACTGCGACCTGATCGACCAGACCACCGAGGAGCACTACACCCCGCTGCAGAACCTGCGCCCCGGCCAGGCCCACTTCGAAGTGCTGGATTCGGCCCTGTCGGAAGAGGCGGTGCTGGGCTTCGAATACGGCTTCTCGCTCACCGATCCCAAGACCCTGACCCTGTGGGAAGGCCAATTTGGCGATTTCGCCAACGGCGCCCAGGTGGTGGTCGACCAGTTCATCTCCTCGGGCGAACGCAAGTGGCTGCGGATGAGCGGCCTGGTGATGCTGCTGCCGCACGGCTACGAGGGCCAGGGGCCGGAACACTCCTCCGCCCGGCTCGAGCGCTACCTGCAGCTCTGCGCCGAGGACAACATCCAGGTGGCCAACTGCTCCACCCCGGCCAACTACTTCCACATCCTGCGCCGCCAGCTGCTGCGTGAGTACCGCAAGCCCCTGGTGCTGATGACGCCCAAGAGCCTGCTGCGGCACAAGAAGGCGGTCTCCAAGCTCAGCGACATGGCCGAGGGCTCGTCCTTCCACCGGGTGCTGCACGACGACGCCGAACGGGGCCAGAACACCGAGATCGTGCTCAAGCCCGACGACCAGATCCGCCGTATCGTGCTGTGTTCGGGCAAGGTCTACTACGACCTGCTGGACGAGCGGGAAAAGCGCGGCATCGACGACGTCTATCTGATGCGCCTGGAGCAGTTTTATCCCTGGCCGGTGAAGTCCCTGACCACCGAGTTGGCGCGGTTCAAGAACGCCGAACTGGTGTGGTGCCAGGAAGAGCCCAAGAACATGGGCGGATGGACCTTCGTGGACCCCTGGCTGGAGCTGACCCTTGCGAAGATGAGCATCACCGCCAAGCGGGCGCGCTATGTCGGCCGCCCGGCCTCGGCCTCTACGGCCGCGGGCCTGATGAGCCGTCACATGAAAGAGCTACAGACCTTCCTCGCCCAAGCTTTTGCTTAGGCGGGGCCTTCGCCTAGCGGACTTTCCGCTGAGGAAGCTGTTCGCCTGAGAGGGGAATTGGGGGTAAGACCCCCCGATCCACGCAAGAAAAAGACCCAAGGAGCCTCGTTTCCATGACCGACATCATGACCCCCGCGCTCGGTGAATCCGTCACCGAAGCGACGGTGGCGCGCTGGACCAAGAAGGCGGGTGATCCCGTCACCAAGGACGAGCTGCTGGTCGAGCTGGAGACCGACAAGGTGAGCCTGGAGGTGGTGGCGCCCGAAGACGGCGTGCTCACCGAGATCGTCGCCGAAGAGGGCGCGACCATCGAACCGGGCTCGATCCTGGGCAAGATCGGCGCAGCCGGCGCCTCGGCCGCCGCCAAGCCCGCCGCTGCAAAGCCGGCGGCCGTGACCCCCGCCCCTGCCAAGGAAGC
>DASVMY010000057.1:0-16962 GCA_036384135.1 Caulobacteraceae bacterium
GCGGGGGTCTCGGCGACACAGGGCCGCCCTCCCAGCTCCGCCCAGGCCGCGTCGGCCCCCGACGCGGCGTTGACCCAGGTCTGGCCCTTGCCGTCATAACCGCCGCGGCGGGTCTTCAGCAGCAGCGGCGCGCCCAGGCTGGCCAGGGCGGTGCGCAGGTCGTCGGCTGAATCGATCGCCGCGAAACCCACCGTCGGCACGCCGGCGCCGTTCAGGAAGGTCTTCTCCTGCAGGCGGTCCTGCGCGATCGCCAGGGCGTTGGCGTTGGGAGAGACCACGGCGCCGAGCGCCGCCAGCTGCGCCAGCGCCGCGGCCGGGACGTTCTCGAACTCGAAGGTGATGACGTCAGAGGCCCGCGCCAAGGCCTTCAGGCCCTCTGGATCATCGTAGGCCGCGACGATGACGTGGGCGGCGACCCGGCCAGCCGGGGCGTCCGGCTCGGGGTCCAGGATGGCGACGTCGAAGCCCAGGCGCGCGGCGGCGAGCGCCAGCATGCGGCCGAGCTGGCCGCCACCCAGGATGCCGATGGTCGAGCCCGGCGGAAGGGGGCCAGGAGAAGGGGCGGCCGAAGGAAGGGGGCCAGGAGGAACGTGAAATTTGGGCACGGAAGCTTTCTAGATGTCCTCAACCGTTTCGGCCACCGCCTGGGCCTGGCGCTCGCGGTGCGCCGCCAGCCGCTGCGCCAGCGGCTCGTCGCCGAGCGCCAGGATACGGGCGGCGAGATAGCCGGCGTTGCGAGCCCCCGCTTCGCCGATGGCCTGGGTGGCCACCGGAACGCCAGCCGGCATCTGGACGATGGAGAGCAGGGAGTCGAGGCCGTTCAGCGTCCGCGATTGCACCGGCACCCCCAGCACCGGCAGATCGGTCAGCGAGGCGGTCATGCCCGGCAGGTGCGCGGCGCCGCCGGCGCCGGCGATGATCACCTTGTATCCCGCCGCCTTGGCCCCCTTGGCGAAGGCATACATGCGCTCCGGCGTGCGGTGGGCGGAGACCACCTTAGCCTCCCAGGCCACGCCCAGGGCGTCCAGGCTCTCGGCGGCGCCCTTCATGGTGGGCCAATCCGAGCGGCTGCCCATGATGATGACGACGGGCGCGGCAGCGCTCATGCTATTGTCCTTAAGTCGCGGCAAGTCGTTGGCCGGAAGGGCGCGCAGTATAGGCGCCGACTTGTAGGCCGCAACCAAGCGCGCTTAGCTTTCTACAGATCGTCCGAAAAGTGATTCTTCGATGAAAATCTCAGCCGCCAGCGAGCCGTTCTCCGCCATCCGGCGGCGCGCCCTGGCGCAGGCCGGCGCCCAGGTTGCGCCCACCTCCGCCGCCGCGGACGCCAGCGCCTTCCTGGGACTGGGGCCCGAGGACATGACCCCGCAAGTTCAGGCGGCGCTGCAGACCCTGATCAGCGAACTGGACGACCTGAAGCTGGAGGTGGCGCGGCTGAAGCGGCAGTTGGCCCAGGCCGAGGAGATGGCTGACCAGGACCCCCTGACGCCGGTGAAAAACCGCCGCGCCTTCGCCCGCGAAGTCCAGCGCACGGCCAATTTCCTGCGACGCTACGGCGGCGCCGCCAGCGTGGTCTACTTCGACCTGGACGGCTTCAAGAGCGTCAACGACCGGTTCGGACACGCGGCGGGCGACGCCGCCCTGCGGGCCGTGGCCGAATGCCTGGCCGCCAATGTGCGCGAATCCGACGTGGTCGGACGAATGGGCGGCGACGAGTTCGCCGTCGTGCTCACCCAGGCTGACCACCTGACCGCCGAGGCCAAGGCCGGGGCCCTGGCCACCCTCATCGAACGCGCGCCGGCGCAGTGCGGCGAATGGTCGGTGCCGCTGCACATCAGCTATGGCGTCAGGGAAATCGCCCCGGACGCGGACGCCGAAATGGTGATCGCCGAGGCCGACGCGGCGATGTTCGTGCGCAAGCGGGCGCAGCGGCACGCTGGGGCGTAGCGCTTGTCGGGGTGCTGACTAAGTCGTTTCAAGGGGCGGTGATCAGATTACCAGCGGCCTTTTCCTGGGCGTCGAGCTGTGCCTTGCGGAAGTGCTGGCGCACGCCGCTCTCGATGCCAAATTCCAGCAATTGATCCGTGATCGGATCATAGGCCGGCCAGGCTTGGCCGTCGGCGCAGGCGGGGACGCCGGTCTTAGCGAAGGCGACCCAACAGGAATGCGTCAGGGCCGCCGTGGCGCGCTCGCTGGGGGTGATCAAGGGCGTGCGCCCCGGCACCGCGTCCAGGCTGTCGAACACGAAGGGGATCTCCGAAGCGTGGTTGGTCCCCGGCCGGATCTGGCGCTGCCGCTCGGGCACATAGGAGAAGTAGTAGAGCCAGGCCTTGGCGCCCCCGGAGATTTTGGAGGAGGCCTTGGCGGCGATCCACCGGGCCGGCGCGCCCATGGCCTTGTCGTTGAAGTTCACCCGCGCCAGTTCGGCGTCGCTGGGCGCCTCGGCGGCGTAGACCTGCCGCAGCTCCGGGGTGATGGACGACACGCCGGCGCTCAGGCCGAAGCTGGCCATCACCGACGCCTCGTTGCTGTTGGAGCCGATGATCAGCGGCACATCCAGGGCGTGGCCGCGGGCGAAGGCCTGGGTGGGCGTCTCGGTAAGCAGCCGTCCGTCCTCGGCGATCCCGCCGGCGCTGACCACCAGCTTGTCGGCTGGCAGGGCGCGAAGTTGCGCCGCCGTGGCCGCGGCCCCGGCCAGGCCTAGCTTCGTGGCCAGCTCCGCGCCCTGGGTTTCGCGCTGGGCCAGGGTGGCGGGGTGGTCCCAGCCGCCGCCGGATTCCACCACCGCCTTCTGGAACAGGCCGCGGTCGCCGGGGATGGAGAGCAGGGCCAGGGTGTCGCCGCCGCCGGCCGACTCGCCGAACAGGGTGACATTGCCGGGATCACCCCCGAACGCGGCGATGTTGCGCTTCACCCACTTCAGGGCGGCGATCTGGTCCATCAGGCCGTAGTTCACCAGCGGCTGCGTCTTGGGCGCCTCGGCGGTCAGGGCCGGATGGGCGAAGAAGCCCAGGGCGCCCAGGCGATAGTTCATGGTCACGACGATGACCCCGTCGCGGGCGAAATTGACGGCGTCGTAGCTGGGCACATTGGCGGCGCCGAAGACATTGCCGCCGCCGGGAATCCACACCATCACCGGCGCGCCTGTCTTTCGGCCGCCTTCGGCGCGATGAGCAAGGGAGGCGAGGGGAGCCGTGACGTCCAGGGTCAGGCAGTCCTCGCTGACGGGGCCCGTGTAGCCGCCGCCGTTGGGGACGCCCCCCGGCGGCACGAGCTGCGGACAGGCGGGGCCGGGCGTGTCGGCGGCCCGTTCGCCCGCCCACGCCTTCACCGGCGCAGGCGGCCGCCAGCGCAGACGGCCCACCGGGGCGGTGGCATAGGGTATGGAGCGGAACACCGCCGCCGGCCCCCTTGCGGCGCCGACCACCACCCCGCCCTCGACCTCGACCTTGGGCGGCCGCGGCGGGGAGATGGGTGACGGGTCGGCCTGACCGGCGCCGGCCCACGCCAAGAGGCTCGCCATGGCCGCGGTCCAGATCGCAGCCCTGCCCCGGATTCCTGTCCCGCCCATCCCGCGTTCTCCGCCGCCTTCGCCGGGATGATCCTGACGTCGGAAGTCCTGGCGCGGTCAAGCCGCAATGGCTTGTCCGCCGACAGGCGCGCGGTCAGCTGCGCGGGACCAGGGGTGAGCGCTTGGCGGCCTTTCGCGCCGGCTTGCGCACCTTGACGATCACATGTCCCAGGGTCCGGCGCACGGCGCTGGGCGTATCCCCCTTCAGCCGGCGGAAATGCCGGTTGAACTGGGAAATGTCCGTATACCCCGCGGCATAGGCGATATCGGCGATGGTCTTGCCCGCCTGCTTCTGATCGGTGAAGGCGCGCAGGCAGGCCTCGATCCGAAGGGCGATCAGGTCCTGGCGGAAGGAGCGGCCCTCGTGGGCATAAAGCTTGTGCACATAGCGGCGCGAGAGCCCCAGCGCGTCGGCGGCGCCGCCCACCGACAGTTCGGGGTCGGCGAAGCTGCGCCGCATGTACTGGCCGATCTGCTCCAGGCGCAGCTTGCGCATGGTCTGGCCCTCGTCGCGTTCCTGGGCCCAGCAGTCTTCGAGTACGGCCGAAACCAGTCCGCCCACGGCGTCCATCAGCGCCCCGGCGCCAGGAGCCGCCCGCGCGGGCGGGCTCAGGCCGCCGATCAACTGGTGCAGCAGGCTGGCTACGCCGCCGGCGTGCGCGCGCAGGGCGCCGCCGCGAAGGCGTTCGCGGGCAACGAACCTGGGCGAAAGCAGGTGGACCGGCGCCACCAGGCCGCTCAGCCGGCCGTCATCGCCCAGCCTGACGTCCACGGGCAGTTCCGACTCCAGCACCAGAATCTCGCCGGGGCGCAGCAGCTTCAAGCGGCCGTCGAACGCCCGGTAGACCGCTTCGCCCTCCGTAAGGACCGCCAGCAGGACCTGGGCCGACCGCGCGCCCGTGGCGGGCTTGGGTCCGCACCGCAGCGTTGCGCGCCCGCCCATTTCAAACAGGTAAAGTTCGCCCATACGGCGAACCGCGGCCGGCGCCGCGGACTCCGCGCCGATCCCGCCCGAAACCGGCCAGTCTCCCTTGGCTGGCCGTTCTTTCTTGGCGGGTAAGCCATCGGCCAGCCGAATCTCGGACCTGGCCCTCGCCGCCCTTTGCCCCAACGCCATCCCGACCCTTCTGCCTTATGTTAGCCTTATTCACCACAACTGGGCGGTGTGTCGGCGAGCCGGTCTTGTCTAAGTGCCAGTAAAGATGAAGCTTTCTTCATCTCCATCCCCTGCGACATAGTGCACTCATTGCATAGCCCACTCGGCCTGTTTGTCCAAGACGCTTCGGGGGACTTCCTCTACAACTCCGATCAAACGCCGTTCCACAGGAGCGGCAGGTCGGCACTTAATGTACCCAAGAAACGCTGAGGGGCCTCAAAAAGCATGTCTCGTACTGTCCGCGCCACCGCTCGCCGCCGTATTTCCCTGCTCGCCACGTCATCGCTCGTGGCCTCCACGATCATCGCGGGGGCCGGCGGTGTCGCCTTGACGGCCTTTACCCCTGCGGTCGCCCTGGCGGCGACCTGCACGCAGACCGAGGGCACCTACGCGGCCCCTAACGCCTCGACGGGCGGCACGATCACCTGCGGCCCCGGTTCGGTGGCCAGCATCGGCTTCACCTCCCCCACGGCAGGCACCGACATTCTCATGCAGGGCAACCTGGTGGTGAACAATGGCGGTCTGCTGCTGACCTCCACCGGCGCCTTCAACCTCGGTGTCGCGGTCACGCCCGGCTTCACCGGCGGTTCGATCGACGCCACCGGCGCCGGCGAAGACGGCATCCATGTGGCCAGCACCGGCGGCAACGTCCAGGTCAGCAACGCCGTCCCCGGCAGCGCGATCACGGTCATCGGCGACGTCAACGGCATCTTCGCCGGCACGACACTCGGCGGCACGGTCGATGTGACGGCGGCCGCCAATGTCACGGGCGGCGCCCAAGCGGGGATCCAGACATCGGCCGGAACGGGCGCGACGACGGTGACGGTCAATTCCGGGGTCACCGTGACGGCCACCAGCATCGGCGCCTTCGGCATCTGGTCGAACTCGGCCAGCGGCAACATCACGCTCAATCAGAACGGCACGGTCGGCCAAGGCATAGCCCTCAGCACGGGCGGCGCGGGCGTCGTGACGGCCAATCTGGCGGGCAACGTCAGCAACGCCGGTCCCGCTTCGGCGGTGAACCTCAGCGGCGATACGGTCATCTTCAATCAGACCGCAGGCGCGATCACCGAGACGGGCGGCGGCGACGGCGTCAACATCCTCGCCGGCGCCAGCGGCGTCAGCCTGAGCTCGGCAGTGGGCACCTCGATCTCCTCGACGACCGGCAACGGCCTGACCGTGGCCTCCAGCGGCGTCGTCGCGGGCACCCTGAACGGCAACATCAAGGGTTCTCTCGACGGCATCGCTATCAACTCCACGGGCGGGGCGAACCTAGTCACCCTGACCACCAACGGGACCGTGACCGGAGTCGCGGGCGATGGCATCAACATCGCCAGCGTCGGCGGCATCAACCTGACCACCAACGGCGCCGTGTCCGGCGATCCGGGCGTGGTGCTCGGCGACAACAGCGCCAGCGGGATCACCTACGTCGCCAATTCGACGGTGACCGGCACGGCCGGCGGTATCATTTCCACCGAAGCCGGCACGGGCGCGACCAGCATCACCGCGAACGCCGCGGTGAAGGGCGGCGCGGGCGGCGCCGGCATCGCGGCCACGAACAGCAACGCGATCGACGGATCGGTCGCGGTGATCGCCAACGCCAATGTGTCCGGCACGGCCGGCATCACCGCCACCACCCACGGCTTTAGCACAACGGCCACGTCTACGGTCACCGTGAACAACGGCATCACCGTCACCGCCACCAACGGTGTCGGTATCGAGGCCCTGAGCGCGGATACCTTTGACGGTGGCGCCGCGACGGTGAACCTGAACGGTGTCGTTTCGGTCAACGCCACCAACGGCGACGGCGTGCGGGCTGAGAACGACGGTGACTCCAACTCGACGGTCACCATGACCGGCGCGGGCGGCGCGATCGTTGTCGCCGGCGGCAATGGCCTGCATGGCGTCGCGGCGATCTCCAACGACGGCAATTCCGGGGGTGCGGCCGGTTCCGCCTTTGTCACGACGAACACCGGCCTGGGCGTCACGGTCGGCGCCGCCGGCGGCAACAACGACATCGGTGTTCTGGCGACCTCACAGGACACGAGCGGCGGGACGGCCCAGGTCACGCTCGGCGGCACGAACACCATCACCGTCGGCAGCGCCGGCGCGACCGGGACCGTGGGTGTCGAAGCGAACGTGGCTTCGATCTTTTCGCCTGGAACCGCGCTTGGCGCGGCGCTGATCACCGGCGGCTCCGGGGACGTCATCCACGTGCTCGGCGACGGCGCCATCGGCGTCTCGGCCACCAGCGAGAAGGGCGCCGCGACGGTGAACGGCTTCACCGGCGGCTCCATCACCGTCACCGACGGCGTCGGCGGCACAGGCAACAGCGTCGGCGTGCTGGCGACGACCGCCGGCGCCGGCGCGGCGACCGTTGATCTGGGAACCACCTCTGTCACCAACAACGACGGCATCGGCATCGACGTCCTGGCGGTCAACGGCGCGGCCAGCGCGACCACTGCGGGCAATGTCAGCACCACCAACGGCGCGGGCATCAATGTTGTCACCACCGGCAACGGCGCGGTCTCGGCGACGGTGAACGGCACGGCCCATGTCGCCGCGACCAACGGCGCCGGCGTCAACGCGACCACCACCGGCACGGGCGGCGTCACCGTCACGACCGCCAGCGGAACCGTAGTGGAAGCTGTGACCGCCGGCCTTAATTCCATCAATGCGATCAGCACCGGCACAGCCGGCGATGTGACCGTCAACGCCAATGGGCGCGTCGGCGACCAGTTCACCTACGCAGGCAAGAACGCGATTGACGCCGAGGTCCAGAACGCCGCCGGCACCGGCAATGTGCTGGTTAATCTGGAAGGCGGACCGCAATACAACTCCGCTGGCAACGACCTCATTTTCGCCAAGACCACCGGCCTGGGCTCGGTGACCGTCAATTTGAACGATACCGCCAGCGGCCAGAGTTTCGCCGGCCGTGACGGCATCGACGCGATCATCGCCAACGCCGCCAACA
Organism: Caulobacteraceae bacterium; assembly: GCA_036384135.1. Lineage (GTDB taxonomy): Bacteria > Pseudomonadota > Alphaproteobacteria > Caulobacterales > Caulobacteraceae > Acaudatibacter. The sequence continues at coordinate 7,702 of DASVMY010000057.1, forward strand.
CCCAAGACGTCACCGTCACTCTCGGCAACGCCGCCGGCACGAGCATCGCGGACCTCAATGCGTCCGGGGTCGGAACCGGCGCTGGCATTCTGGCCACCACCAATGGCCTCGGCAACGTGACCGTGACCGAAAACGTCGGTAGCTCCATCGGGGCGTTTAATGCGCCGACCGGCCCCGGTATCGACGCCAGCGTCACCAACGCGCTGGGCGGCAATCTGACAGTGACGGCCAATGGATCGATCACTTCTGGCGCCCAGGGGGTCCTGGCGCAGTCGGCGAGCGCCGGTGACATCCAGATCGTCGGCACGAACCCGGCCAGCTCGATCACGGCCGGTCTGGCGGGCATCTCGGCGGTGCACAGCGGCCTTGTCGGCGGCAATGTGCTGGTCGACTACCAAGGCACGATCCTGGCCGGTACGGACGGCGTCATTGCCACCGTCGCTGGCGCGGGCACGGTCACGGTGAACACCACCGGCAGTGTGACGGGGACCGCCTCGACCGGCATCACCGCCACCAGCGCCGGCGGCAGTGTCTCGGTGACGACCAACCAGACGCTCGCGACCGATGCGGTGACCGGCGCCTTGGACGGCATCCTGGCCACCTCGACGGGCGCCAACTCAACAACGGTGACGGCGAACTCAATCGTCACCGCCAATGGCGACTTGACGGTGAATTCGAACACCGGCGCGGTGGGCGTCAGCGCCGCCAGCGGTTCGGGCGGGGTGACGGTCAACGTCAACAACGTGGTGAACAGCACCGGCCGCGGGGTGGTCACCAGCACCACCGACAGCGGCGCCATCACGGTGGCTTCCACCGGCGCCATCCATGGCCTGGGCGATGCCACCCACGCGCTGGTGGACATCACCACCGGCACGCTGATCGTTCCGTCGAGCACCACGACCTTGACCAACGCGGGCCTGATCTCGTCGAACAGCGGGACCCTGGCCGCGCAGGCCGCGGACCTGGCGGTCACGGCGGTGGGCGGCGATCTGGTGGTCGTCAACTCCGGCACGCTGGACGGTCGCATCGACGCCTCGGGCCTGACCTCGGTCGCCGGTCCGCCGGCGACGACGTTCTTCGCCGCCATCACCAACAGCGGGACCTGGAACACCGGCGGCGCCAGCACGCTGAGCGGCGGCGCCGACAGCATCACCAACACGGCTGCCGGAACCATCAACACCGCCGGTACGACGACGATCGCCTTCGGGGCCGGCGCCGACAGCCTCACCAACGCCGGCCTGATCAAGGTCGGCGGGGCGGGGGCGGCCACGGCGGCGGCGAGCCTGAGCCTGACCGGGTTGGAGACCTTCGCCAACTCCGGCGTCATCGACCTGCATGACGGCGTCAGCCCGGCCAACCGGTCGCTGACGGCGAGCGGAACGGCGTTCACCGGCTCGGGCGGCAGCCAGCTCTATGTCGACGCCTTCCTGGGCGCGGCGGGGTCCACCGCCGACACCCTGACCATCGGCTCGTCCGCTGGCGTCACCGCCATCCGGGTCAACGACACCAACACCGGCCCGGGGCAGTACAACCCCACCGGCATCCTGGTGGTGACCGGCTCTTCGGCGGCCAACACCTTCACGCTCAGCAGCCTGTCCAGCGGCTACACCGCTTCAGGCATTCCGAGCCTGGGGGTTCCGGCCGGGGCGCTCAACAAGGCCGGCCTGTTCTTCTATGACCTGGCCTTCTCGGGGAACCAGGAACTGCTGATCTCGGCGCCCAAGACGCCGGCCCTGCAGTTCGCCCAGATCGGGGCTATCAGCGGCGACACCTGGTACACCACCACCCAGACCTGGTTCGACCGTCAGGCCGACCTGCGCGACAGCCTCGACGGCCGTGCCACCGGCTCGCAGCCGGCGGTGTGGATGAAGATCGTCGGCGACTGGGGCCGCCGCGACAGCAGCGAGACCCTGACCATCCTCAACAAGACCTACACCTACGACACCAGCTACCGGGGCAACACCGCCGCGGTGATCGCCGGGGTGGACCTGCTCAATGTCACCGACAAGAACAAGGCCTGGGTCGTTGGGGTGCAGGGCGGCTACGTGGACACCAACGAGCGGTTCCGCAACTCCGCCACCCGGCTGAACCTCACCGGCGGGGTGGTGGGGGTCTACGCCACCTACCTGCAGGGCGGGCTGTTCGTCGACGGCATCATCAACGGCAATATCCTGACCGGGGCCTGGAACATCCCCAACCTGGGTGTCACCGCCGCGCCGTGGCTGGCCTCCAGCCACGTCAACACCTGGGGTGGCCAGCTCGAAGCGGGCTACGCCTTCCCGGTCGGCGCCTCCTCCTTCGTCGAACCCCTGGGCTCGATCGCCTACGGGCGCACCACCACCGGGGCGCTCACCCTGCCCGGCGCCACCGAGGCGTTCGGCAACTCCGACACCCTGCGCGGCAGCCTCGGCGGCCGCGTCGGGACCACCGCCGCCTTCCAGTACTACAAGGTCAAGATGGCTCTGGAAGGCCGGGTCTGGGATGAGTTCGACGGCAAGACCAATACGGTCCTCAGCGCCGGCGGCCTGTTCAGCAACGGCAACGACATCAACGGCGTCTATGGCGAGATCAAGGGCGAAGCCAACCTGTTCGCGGCCGGCAACAACCTCTCCGCCTTCGTCAACACCGGCGTTAAGTGGAAGAGCCGTTATCAGGACACCACCGTCACTCTCGGCGTCCGTTACCAGTGGTAGCCTGACCCGTCTCAAGGCGTTTCCAAGCAACGGCCGGCCCAGCAATGGGCCGGCCGTTGTGTTTTTCTTGGCGCTCGCACTTCAGGACATCAGCCGCGGCTCTTGCTCAGCTTCGCCAAATGCGGGACCACGCAGGGTGAGCGCCATGAATCGCCCGACGCTGGCGACCAGCTCTAGGAGACGAGAATGCGATTGCTGGCCTTGGCCTCGGCCCTGTTCCTCATAGATGGCGCGGCCGCTGTAGCCCAGCCGGCCCCGCCGCCGCTGCCCAAGGCCTTTGCCGAGTACGGACAGCCGGACATCACGCCGGGCCTGTGCAAGACCGTCAGTCCGGCGGAGGTCCAATGCATCATCCCGGCCATGACCGCCGGCCAGTACCTGATCGAGGCAACCGGCACCTCGACTTCCCAAGGCGCGGACGCCAAACAGGCGCTCCAAATCACCATCGGGGCCGTGCCTTGCGGCTCGGGTCACAACACCGCCCCCTGGCCGAGCGGCGCCCGCACCTTCCGCCTGAACTGTTCGGTGTCGGTGCTGACGGACCGGCCCCTGGTCGTCCGCGTGCTCTATCAGGATGTGAACGCCACCAAGGACCCCAACGGCCCTCAGCTTTCCATCCGGCGCCAGCCTTGGGAGGGCGTCCTCAATTCCCGGATTTTCGTGCCGCAACAATAGAAGGCGTCCTGGCATGTCACGAGCTTTGGTGCTTGGCGGCGGCGGCCCCGTGGGGATCGCCTGGGAAGCGGGGCTCCTGGCCGGCTTGGCCGAGCAGGGAGTGGACCTGGGCCAGGCCGACTTCATCCTGGGAACCTCGGCCGGCTCGGTGGTCGGCGCCCTGATCGCCATGGGCCGTGACCCGCGCGACATTGCCCGCTCCATCATCGCCGAGGCCGATCGGCCGCGCGAGATACCGCAGGAAGTGGCGCAGGAGCGGTCCGGCGCCCCCAATATGATGATCCTCTTCCAGAAGATGCAGGAAGCAGCCTCAGGCGAACGCGACCCCCAGGAGGTGCGCCGGGAGATCGGCGAGTTTTCCCTCTCGGCCCAGACCGTCGAGGAGGAAAGTTTCCTGTCGGGCTTCGGGCGTCAGTTGGCGCAGGCCGGCGACGGGACTTGGCCCGGGCATGGCTACGCCTGTACGGCCGTGGACACCGCCAGCGGCGAGTTCGTGGTCTGGAACGCGGACTCGAGGGTCAGCCTGTCCCGCGCCGTGGCCTCCAGCTGCAGCGTGCCGGGGGTGTTCCCCGCCATCACCCTGGACGGCCGCCGTTACATGGACGGCGGCATGCGCTCGGCCACCAACGCCGACCTGGCCAAGGGCCACGACCTCACCGTCATCCTTGCTCTGCGCCTTGGCGGTGGGGAGCTGAGCGAGCGGATGATGCGGCCGCTTGAACGGGAAATGCAGGCGCTCGCCGACGCCGGCGGCCGGACCGAGCTGATCCTGCCGGGCGACGCCCGCACCGCCGCTTTCGGTATGAACCTGATGAACCCCAGAAACCGCCCGGCCGCTGCCCAGGCCGGCCTGGAGCAGGGCCGTGCGCTGGCGGCATCGCTCGGGGTGCTTTGGAGCTGAAGCGTCCAGCCGGGCGGCGCGGCGATCCCCTGAGCCGCTAGATCGCGATCTCGCGGTCGTTCTTGCCCGCGGCGCGCAGCTCGTCGTAGCGCGCCTCCATCTCGGCGAACTCCTTTCGCTTGGGCCCGAGGTAGCCGAATAGGAAGGCAGCGACCTTGCGCATCTGGATCTCCTCGGAGCCTTCGGTGATCCGATAGCGGCGGTGGTGGCGATAGATGTGCTCGAAGGCCTTGTGCCGCGAATAGCCGATGCCGCCGTGCACCTGCATGGCCCGATCCGCCGCCTCGCAGCACAGGCGGTTGCCCCAGTAATTGCACATGCTCACCCGGTCGGAGATCTGACGCTCCACCTCCTTGTGGGGCAGGCTATCCATCTCCCAGGCGGTCTTGCGGATCAGCAGGCGCAGCATCTCCGCCTGGGTGGCCAGCTCCACCAAGGGGAACTGGATGGCCTGGTTGTCGGACAGCGGCTTGCCGAACGGCTTGCGCAGCCGGGCATATTTGACGCTCTCATTGATGCAATAGACCGCCGCGCCCAGGGATGAGGCCGCCTGGCGGATGCGGTTCTGGTGCACGAAGCTCTGGCCCAGGCCCAGGCCCCGGCCCTCCACGCCCCAGATGGCGTCGTCCGGGACCCAGACATTGGTGAAGCTGACCCGCGGGTGGTCGGTGGGCATGTTGAAGGTCCACATCCACTCCTCGATCTTCACCCCGGGGTCCTTGGCCGGAACCAGGAAGACGGTGATGCCGGCGGCGTCGCCGTCCTCGCCGCTGGTGCGGGCAAAGCACATGCAGTGGGTGGCCACATGCATGCCGGTGGTCCACATCTTCTGGCCGTTGATCAGCCAGCCGGCCACGCCGTCCTTGTCCTGACGAACGGCGCGGGTTTCCATGAAGGTGGCGTCGGAGCCGTGGTTCGGCTCGGTCAGGCCGAAGGTGGCGCGGATCTTACCCGTCAGCAGGGCGTCGCTGTACTGGTCGTACTGTGCGTTGGTGGCGAACTCCTTGAACATCAGCACGAAAGGGTTGTTGCCGACGATGGAGTGCTCGTTCTGCAGGTCGTTGTGCAGGCCCAGGCCCTTGGCGGCCAGGTGCTCGCGGATGATGGCCATCGACAGGTTCGAGCCGCCCTTGCCGCCCATCTCCACCGGCCAGGCGTAGCGCAGGTGTCCGGCCTCGTCGGCCAGCTTGCGGGCCTTGCCCAGCAGCTCTTCCCACTCAGGCCTGGGCAGGCCGTCATTGTCCCAGTCGGTGCGGGCGTGTTCGCGCCGGTGGTCGAAGAAGCGGATGTTGTCGTCCTGGTTCTCCAGCGGCTTGATCTTGGCCTCGATGAAGGCGTCGAGCTCAGCCAAATAGTCCTGCAGGTCCTGGGGCACGGCGAAGTCCATGGGAGCGTTCCTTCAGAGGCTCAGCCGCGCTCGGCGAGGCTGGCGCGGTAGGCGGCATAGGTGGGCTGGTCCACCGCCAGCTTGGCCAGGGTGGTGGTCCAGAGGTGATCGGAAAGACCGGGGGTGGTCAGGTCCATCTCACCGGCGGCGATGCGGCGCGAAAGCTCGGCGTTGAGCGCCAGCAGGTCGCCGTCGTGGCCCAGCAGGCCGGTCAGGCGCTCCTGTTCGGCGGCGTCGGCGGCGGGCGCCAGGTCCAGCTGGCGGCGCATCATTTCCAGGGCGTTGGCGGCGACGCGCGCCTGGAACGAGGTCGCGCCACTGGTCTCGGCGGTGACCACGGTCTTCAGGAACGCGGCGACCGCGCCGATGACTTCGGAGGGGGTGGGTTGGTCTTGCATCGTCAGTTCGCCAACAGCCTCAGCAGATCGAGCTCGTTCTCGGAGGTCCGCCGCGCGATCACCGCGCGCTCCACCGACGGGTCGGCGCCGCGGAAGGCGGCGGTCATGCCGGCGCACATCACCCCCCAGCGCATGGAGCCGTAGACCTCCCACCAGTGGGCGTGCTCGCGCTTCACTGGCGCGCCGCCGGCGGCCTCGTAGCCGGCCCACAGGTCCTCGCGCTGGCCAAAGCCGCCGACGGGCTTGTCGATGGCCCCGAACCGCCAGGCGCTGGTGCAGATCCAGCCAAGGTCTTCCATAGGATCGCCGACGTGGGCGATCTCCCAGTCCAGCACCGCGCGCACCCCGTCCGGGCCGATCATTAGATTACCGTTGCGAAAATCGCCATGCACTAGGCGCACATGCTCCGGCGCCGGCGGACAGTTGGCCTCCAGCCAGCGGAAGGTCAGGTCGAACACCGGGCGCGGCCACTCCGAGGCGGCGTAGACCGCCTTGTACTGGGCCACCAGCTCGGCCGGGGTGGAGCGCCTCAACTGCGGAAAGGCCGCGGGGTCCATGGTGTGCAGCCGAGCCAGGATCTCACCGCACTGGCGGGCCAGGAAAGCGCGGGCGGGCGCCAGCTCCTGCGACTTGACGATCCGCCCGCCCAGGGTCTCGCCCTCGACGAAACTCATCAGGAAGCCGTGGCCCAGGCCGTCTTCGGGCTCTAGAACATGGCGCACGGCCGGAACCGGCACGCCCACAGCCTCGGCGGCTTCCAGCAACTGGGCCTCGGTCTCCAGGCCAATGGCGGTCTCCGAGACGCGAGTGCCGCCGGGCGCCCGGCGCAGGATCACCGGCGTGGGTCCGCCGGCCTCGTCCAGTTCGAAGCGCCAGACCTCCTGGGTCGCGCCCGCGGTCATCCGCTTCAGCCCCACGACGCCCCGCGCGCCAAGGTGTTTGCGGGCGACCTCGCCCAGCTTGTCTTCCAACTCGTTCAAAGCGCGATTGACCCACTGGCGGCTGCCACGGACGCTCTCCCTTGCTTATTTCGCAAGACCCTAGCGCAGGCGCCTAGGCCGTCCAACGGTCACGCCAGGGAAGCACTCGCGGAAAACCAGGGCGGGTTCCAAACCTCACGCCGGCACCGGCTGGACCGCGCAGGCCGCGTCGTACGCCTTCCACATCGGCGCGCAGTCGAGCATCTGGCGCTGCTCCATGGCGTGGTCGATGGCCATCACCGTCAGGCCCGCCTCCATGGAGTCCTGCGGCGTCACCGGGAAGGCGGCACGGCCTTCCAGGGCGGCCAGCAGGTCCGTGGCCATGGCCTGGTCGGCGCCGTTGTGGTTGTCGTCGGTGCGGTTGGCGTAGTCGATCCGCTCGGGCTTGCCCCGGTGCATGGCCGGCCGGATCATCAGCTTGTTGCGCACCAGGTCGGCCAGCAGGGTCCCGTGCGTGCCGCTGAGGTACCAGCGCCGCTCCTGCAGCGACACATGGCTGTTGGAGTGGAACGACAGACGGAAACCGCTGTCGTATTGGACGATCGCCACCTGGTGGTCGGCCACGTCCATGTCGGAGTGAAAGGCGTCGTTGGCCCCCATCCAGCCGGCGTCGCGCAGGGCGTAGGCGGCCTCGCCGTTGTCATAGGCGCGGGGGATGTCGGCGCGCTCGGGGTCAAAGATCGCCTTGCCGCCGAAGCTGGCCACCAGGGCTGGGCGGGCGCGGGCCAGGCGGCCGAAGATATCGAAGTCGTGGCAGACCTTGTCGAGCATGAACGAGCCGCCCCACTCCTGGCGCCGCCGCCAGTTGCGGGCCAGGTAGCCGCCATGTTCGGGGGGCAGGTGCTCGGTGGCGTCCATGGACACCAGCGTGCCCAGTTCGCCGCCGTCGACGCGGGCGATGACCTCGCGCACGATCGGCATCGAGCGCATCACTAGGCCGATATAGAGCGGCGGCGTCTTCACATCGGCCAGGGTCCGGGCCAGGGCGAAGGTCTCTTCCTGCGTCCGCACCACCGGCTTTTCGGAAAAGATCGGATAGCCCGCCGCGAAGGCCGCCTTCAGATGGTCCAGGTGCAGGTGGTTGGGCGAGCCGATCATGATCAGGTCATAGGGCCCGGCCGCCAGCAGGCTCCGGGGGTCGGGGAAGTCGCGGCCCATGGCGATGCCGGCGGCCGCCAGGATCGGCGCCCCCACCGGCGCGGGGTCTGCCTGGCCGGCGACCTGCAGGTTCCAGCCCACCTCCTTCATCGCCGCCAGCACGTGGGCGATGCGCTGGCCAAGGCCGATGACGCCGATGCGGTAGGTCTTCATGGTCGGGCTCCCAGGTGCGCCTTGGCAAGAGGCCACAGCGGACCGCCCGGGGCAACGGTGGACGGGCTTCAGCTTGGCCGGGCGATGATGGTCATTTCCGGGCTGGCGCGCGCCGCTCAAGCCAACCGCCTGGAAACACAAAGGTCGCCGCAAGGTAGAGCGATCCAGCCAGGGCCGACAGGTCCAGGAAGTACAGGTAGCGGTAGTCGCAGGCGATGGTGATGACGAAGAAGGTGGCGGTGAAGGTCAAGGCGCCGGCTAGCAATCCGGCCACGGCGATGTCTTCCGGCCGGCGCCGGATCAGCAGGCCGATCAGCAGGATCAACGCCACGACCGCATGGAAGGCGTGGGAGAAGACCGGCGTCGGATAGTACATCGAGGCGTAGGTCAGCAGGGCGTCGTCCGTGTCAGTGTAACGGACCGGGATCCCAAGCCTGGCAAGGATTTCCGGGGGACCGTCGACACCCACGGCGAGCGGCACGCAGGCCTTCAGGTCGGGGGTGAACAGCACCCAGGCGAACAGCCGGGCGCGGACCTTCAGATAGAGCAGGGGATCGGCGAGGAAGATGGCCTTCCACTGCGCCTGGACGAAGGGGGCGTCGTGCTCCTCGTGTTCCTGTACGCCCAGGGTCTGGACCAGGGGATCGATGCGTCTTGGGGTGTACAGAACCCTTCCCTGGGTGGTCAGGAAGGCGTTCAGCCTGGGCGCCTTCGAAGCCAGGATGGGATAGCCGGCGTGCGGATTGGCGTCACGCGCAGCCACGATCTCATAGATACGCAGGTCTTCGAACTGATGGGCGCGCTCCCGTAGGCCATCGCTGCGGGTCTTCAGCGCCGCGCCGCCGGCAACCGCGATCAGGGCGGCGGCGGCGGCGAACAGCGCGCCTTGGAGCAGTCCGCGGCGCCAAGTCGGGCG
>DASVMY010000058.1:0-2350 GCA_036384135.1 Caulobacteraceae bacterium
GGTGTCGGCGGCGTGCAGGGCCGGGGCGTCGTCGTCGGCCATGGCCACGGCGATCCCCCCCTGGGCCCAGGCGGAGGCGCAGTCCTCGTTCAGGGGCGCGGCGCTGAGCAGCAGGACCCGGCGGGGCGCAGCGGCCAGGGCGGCGGAAAGCCCGGCCAGCCCGGCGCCGACGACGATCACGCCGTCAAAATGAAAGCGGTCGGTCATGAATGACCTCCGGCAAAATGAGAGCGGTCGGTCATGAAGACGCTCCGGGCACAAGGGCGCCCAGCTCATCGAGCGCCCGGCGATGCCGGTCGGCGGCCACCTCGTCGAAGCAACAGAAGATGATCCTGTCGAAGGCGCCCAGCGCCTGGGCGACTTCGGCCATCACCGTCTGGACCGCGATCTGGGCGGCCTTGGCCGGAGGGAAGCGGTAGACGCCGGTGGAAATGGCCGGGAAGGCCACCGTGCGGCAGCCGTTGTCTCGGGCCACGGCCAGGCTGCTGCGGTAGCAGGCGGCCAGCAGGGCTTCCTCGGCCTGACCGCCGCCGTTCCAGACCGGACCGACGGTGTGGATCACCTTGCCCGCCGGCAGGCTGTAGGCGCCGGTGATCTTGGCCTGGCCGGTGTTGCAGCCGCCCAGCCGCCGGCACTCCAGCGCCAGTTCCGGTCCCGCCGCGTGATGGATGGCGCCGTCAACTCCGCCGCCGCCCAGCAGGCTGGAGTTGGCGGCGTTGACGATGGCGTCCACGGCCAGGGTGGTGATGTCCGCGATGATCACGTCAAGGCGGGCCATGGCGGCGGCCTCAGATGAGTTCGACATCGACATGGTGACGGGCCTTGACCAGGTCATAGCGGGCCGGCTGGACCGGGGGCGGCAGGTCGATCATCCGCTGGACCGCGGCGCGGGCGCGCTCGGCGATGATCGGATCGACGATCACCTCGTGCCGGCCCAGCAGCAGGGCCTCGTAGATGTTCTCAAGCGTGATCCGCTTCATGTGCGGGCACAGGTTGCAGGGGCGCACGAACTCGGTGTCCGGGGCGTCGCCGGCGACGTTGTCGGCCATGGAGCACTCGGTGATCAGCACCACGCGCTTGGGTTTGCGCTGCATCACGTAGTCGCTCATCGCCGCGGTCGAGCCGGCGAAGTCGGCCGCCTCCAGCACCTCGGTGGGGCACTCGGGGTGGGCCAGGATTTCGGCGTCCGGCCAGGACTCGCGCAACTCGGCGATGTCGGCGGCGGTGAACTGCTCATGCACCTCGCAGCGGCCCTGCCAGGCGATGATCTTGATGTCGGTCTGGCGGGCGACGTTGCGGGCCAGGAACTCGTCGGGCAGCAGGATGACGCGGTCGACGCCCCACTGGCGGGCGACTTGCTCGACCACCTGCACGGCGTTGGCGCTGGTGCAGCAGATATCGGTCTCGGCCTTCACCTCGGCGGTGGTGTTCACATAGGTGACCACCGGCAGGCCGGGATAGCGGGCCTTGATCAGGCGCACGTCGGCGGCGGTGATCGAGGCGGCGAGGGAACAGCCGGCCCGCAGGTCGGGGATCAGCACGGTCTTGTCCGGGCAGAGCACCTTGGAGGTCTCGGCCATGAAGTGCACGCCGGCCTGGACGATGATCTTGGCATCGCTGCGCGCCGCCTCGCGGGCCAGGCCCAGGCTGTCGCCGACGAAGTCGCCGACGCCGTGGAAGATCTCCGGGGTCATGTAGTTGTGGGCCAGGATGACGGCGTTCTTCTGCCGCTTCAGGCGGTTGATGGCGTCGATCAGCGGCGCCTGGGCGCGCCATTCCATGGGCGTGATACGGGTTTTGACCTTGTCCCAAAACGGCGCGGTGGCCGCTTCCACCTCGGCGGTGAAAGGGAAATCGACGGCTCCGTCAGCCATGGCAACCTCCTTATGCTCAAGTTGAGCATTTCATGGTTATCAAAAAACGCCGGGCCGCCATGATCGACCATCGGCGCTGTTACTTATGCTAGGATTGAGCAAAAGCAACCGCTTTCATATAGACCGGTGTTCGACCCAGGGAAACCCCTCTGGACGCGGAAAAGCGAAATCGTGATCGGCTGACGGTGGGGCAGGGGGAAGGGTTGGCGGCTTATCGTGTTCAGAGGCCGACCCGCCTTCTAGGTCATGGACGGGGCCGCCCTAGCTGGGCAAGAAGGACCCATCGCCTTGCGCCCGCCCATGTCTCGCGCGGGCGCTTCCTTGACCAGGCCGGACGCCAACCTTGCCGCCCACCCCCAGCAAAGCCGCGCGTAACCTGGCCATCGTCCTGGTCGCCGGCGCCCTGACAGCCGATTGCGTCCCCGCCGCGGCGCCGCCCTCGCCGCGGGTGCGAGCCCTGGCCGGCCGCGCGCGGG
>DASVMY010000059.1:0-8199 GCA_036384135.1 Caulobacteraceae bacterium
GGGCGACGGCCGCGCGCAAAGACGCGGGCCAGTCCAGGCCGGCGGAGTAGTCGGCCAGGCCGGGGGGGATGGCCAGGGCGTCCAGGCGCCGCAGCCAGGCGGGGGGCAGCAGCAGCGCGCCGGCGAAGGGCGGGCCGCCGGCGAACTTCGAACCGGTGATCATCACCGCGAAGCCGGCGGCGAGGTCGGCGCGGACGGCGGCGGCGTCGCAGCGCAGCTGGCAGGCGTCCACCACCACAAGGACCCGCTCCAGGTCGAGACTGGCGATGGCCAAGGCGGCGGCGCGACTGACTCCGGAGAGGCCGGTCTTGGATTGATCGAGGATGTGCAGCAGGACGCCGCGGCCGGCGGCCAGGGCACGGCGGGCGTGGCGTTCAGCGGCGGCGTCGACATCCTGCGGGGCAATGACGGCGCCGGCGGCGGTGCGTATCTCCACCGGCTCGACGGCGATGGCGGCCCGGTCCCAGCCTGCAAGGCGATCTCCAGCTTTGGGGGCGCCGCCCAAGGACGTCTTGGCCAGGGCGGTGCTGGCCAGGAAGTGGCGGCCGGCGGCGGCCAGGGGCACGCCGCTGCCGGTTTCACAGGGGGCGACGACGATGTTGGTGAGCGGCGGCGGCCCGGAGCGGCCGGCCATGATGGCGCGGGCGAGCGCCAGGGCGATGAACTCCGCCTCCGTGCCCGAAGCGCATAGTACGGCCTCCGCGCCCGGGACGCCGTAGAGGGCCAGCAGCCGGCCGCGTATCTGATCCATCCAGGCCGCGGGGTCGCCAAGGTTGGCAAGGGCCGCGCCGGCGGCGGCCCAGCCGCGGGCGGAGACGGCCGAGGCCGTGGAGGATGAGAACCAGAGCTCATTTGGAGCGGGCGCATCCGGAACGCCATAGCGGTTGGCGCCGGTATGGGGATCGATCCAGAGCCGCTCGTCGCCGCCGCTGGTAAGCAACATGCGAAGGCGGGGGTCGGGCGCTGAAAAGGCCTGAGCGGCGGCCCGGACGCCAAGGTCTGGAAGTACGCCGGGCGGCGCCATATCGGCCTCGTGACTCGGCCTTTCCCAAATTGGGGAGGTCCTTGGGCGCAGCATTGGCCAGCATGGCTAACGATTGGTTGCCGAGGGACCGCAGTGCGGCGCCTGCGTCACGCGGTCGCGCTTGTTAACAGCACTTAGCAGGGTTTAGCGCGCGGGCAGCGGTCGCCGGGACCATGGTTGCGGGCAGGAAGCGCGGCGGGCGGCTGCCCCGCCGACGACGAGACCCTGGAGGCCACGTGCACAGCTCGACCCAGATGGCGATGGACCGCGTCCGCACCGCGTCCGAATCCCGATCCTCCAGGCCTTACCCTCCCAACGCTTGGCCCCCCGAACCTTGGCCCAACGCGGCGGCGGTGATGCAGCTGCTGGAGAAGGGGCTGCGGGAGCTGGACCGCGATACGGACGGCGCCCGCACCAGCCTGGAGCGCGCCCGCTCGCTGATGGAGGCTGGTGGGGCGCTGCAGGGGGCGACGGAGCCGCCCACCGGCGGCGGGAGCGGCGGCCTGGCGCCTTGGCAGGCGCGGCGGGTGAAGGCCCACATCGAGGCGCGACTGGAGACCTCAATCAACACCGCCGAGTTGGCGGCGATCACAAGGCTGAGCCCGCACTACTTCGCCCGGGCGTTCAAGCAGACCTTCGGCGCGGCGCCGCACGCCTATGTGCTGGGCCGGCGGGTGGAGCGGTCCAAGGCGATGATGCTGACCGGCGATGAGGCGCTGAGCCATATCGCCGTGGCCTGCGGGTTTTCCGACCAGGCGCACTTCACGCGGCGGTTCCACCAGGCGGTGGGGACGACCCCCTACGCCTGGCGCACCAGGATGGCAGGGCCGGCGCTAAGGACAGCTTAGGGGCGGGCGGTGGGTTAGGCGCTCTCCCGTCCCCCTACTCAGCCGCGGCCCGCAGCGGCGTCGGCGTCCCCGTGGCGACGTTGAGGGCGGCGATGAAGGCGATGCCGAGCAGGCTGGCCGCGATCAGGATCGGCAGGCCCGGCACGCCCTGAACGTGACGCAGGGCGAAGGCGAAGGTCAGGGGGAAGACGGTCGGGCCGACGATGGCGGCGATGCCGCCGGTGGACTGGTTGGCGCCCTGCAGCCGGCCCTGTTCGCTGGGAGACACCCGCTGCGTCATCAGGCCCTGCAGGCCCGGCTGCATCAGACCGATGAGGGCGAAGAAGGGCATGCCGATGAAATAGAGCTCGCCCGTGGGGGCCAGGGCGTAGATCAAAAAGCCCGTCGCGCCCATGGCCGCGCCCAGCAGCACCGAACCACGCTCGCCGACGCGCGCCACCACGGGGCCGACGACGAAAGCCTGGACCAATATGCCCAAGACCCCGGTGATCAAGAAGGTCACCCCCAGGAACCGCAGCGACCAGTGGTAGCGCATCGTGGTGTAGAGCACGAAGATGTTGGGCAGCACCTGCTGGGCCAGCTGGAAGAGGAAGTTCACCCCGGCCAGGGGCAGCAGTTCGTTGTGCGAGCGCAGGAGCTCGAGGCTGGCGACTGGGTTGGCGCGTCGCCAGTTGAAGGCCGCCAGCCGGCGCTCCGGCGGCAGGGACTCAGGCAGCACCAGCAGGCCGTAGATCCAGTTGATGGCGCACAGGCCGGCGGCGGCGATGAAGGGCACGCGCAGGCCGCTGATGTGCAGGCCGGCCACGTACAGGTCCTGGGTGGTCAGGAAGGTGCCGGTCATCGGCCCCAGCAGGAAGCCGATGGAGAAGGCCGAGGCCATCCAGCCGAAGTTGCGCGCCCGGTCCTTGGGCTCGGTGATGTCGGCCACATAGGCGTTGGCGGTGGAGAAGCTGGCTGCGGTGGCGCCATTGAGGATCCGGCCGAGCAGCAGCCACGTCAGGGTGGGGGCGAAGGCCATGATCAAGAAGTCCACGGCCAGACCCAGGATGGAGATCAGCATCACCGGCCGGCGGCCAAAGCGGTCGGACATCATGCCAAGCACCGGGCCTATGACGAACTGCATGAGCCCCCAGGCGACTCCGAAGATCGCCTGCCAGACGGACGCCGAGGCGGTGGCCTCCGGCGTGGCCGCGCCAAAGAACGACCGGATCAGGTTGGGCAGGATCGGGATCATGATCCCGAACGACAGGGCGTTCATCACCGCGGTGGCGTAGATGAAACCGAAGGCGGCGGGGCGGCCGGGCTTCTTGTGGTCGGTCATCGCTTACTCCCCGACCCCCATCTTGAAGGAGGCGAGCAAGGCCTGCCACCATTCTGCGTGCCGGTGCAGGAAAATGGCTTCGGGGAAACTGTGCTTGGCGACGTGGTCGGCGGGCACGGTGTCCCAGCCGACGTGCTGGACAGTGACGCGGGTCTCCTGGCCCACCGCCTCGAAGGTGACCTCGACCTCGGTGTCCTGTCCGGGCGCGAAGGCGGCCTGGCGCCAACCGAAGACCAGACGGTGAGGCGGTTCCCAGGCGCGGACCTTGCCGATCTCGAACACCTTGCCGTTGGCCAGGGTCTCGATGAGGCGGCCCCCCTCCCAAGATTTGGCTGGTCCTGGATCAAAGCTCAGAGTTCCGGGACTGAGCGGGGTGAAGGCGAACAACGGACTGGGCTTCCACCAGGCGCCGATCTCGGCAGTGAAGGCTTCAAAGGCGCGCTCCGGGCTAGCCGGCACGCGCAGTGCGACGAGGATGCGGGAGCTCACGGGTCCAGGTCTTCCTTGGGCGCGGGCGGCGGGGATGGGCGGTCCCTGGCAAGATGGTCCTTGAGCAGGTGGTCGTGGAAGGCCATGAGCTGGGCGCTCCACAGCCTCTCGGTCTCCTCGAGCCAGCGCAACAGTTCGATCATCGGCTCGGCCCTCAGGGCGTAGACGCGCACGCGGGCGTCGAATTCCGGCGACGACTCCTCCACCAGGCCGCTCTGGCGCAGGGTGCGCAGGTGGCGGCTCATGGCCGGCGGCGTCAGGCCGACCGCGCGGGCCAGTTCACCGGCCGGCCGCGGCCGCTCGCGCAGCAGGTTGACAACCTGGCGGCGGTGGGGATCGGCCAGGGCCGCCAGGGTGCGGTCGAGGGCGAGGGCTGGTTGGCTCACCCCGACACCGGCTTGTGCGTCGTGCCGGCGCCGTAGGTGATGAACAGCATCTTCAAGCCGCGCTGGTCGATGGCGCGGTGCCAGACGCCGGCGGGGACGATCAGGGTGGCGCCGGCGGCGACCTCATGAATCTCAGTGCGACCATCGGGGTGTTCGAACATCAGCCGGGCGGAGCCCTCCAGGGCCACCAGCACCTCGTCGCCCTTGGGATGCATCTCCCAGTGCGGCCAGGCGCCCTCGCCATCCATCACCGTGACCAGGGTCCCGCCGGCGTCGGGGTTGGCGTCGATGTCGCGCCAGAAGGCTTCGCCGCCAGGGTAGGCCCGCACCGCACCGGCGCCGTCCAGGGCCAGGTAGGTGGTTTCGAGATCGAAGGGAGGCATCACAGCCACCCCGTGATCTTCACGCCGCCGCCCAGGCGGTCCTGGGCTTCCTCGCGGGAGACCTCCTCGACGGCCTGGCCGATCGACCAGTGGTGGCCTTCCGGGTCCCGGCAGCGGTAGGTGCGGTCGCCGTAGAACTGGGTCTCCGGCTCGGCGAGGATGACGGCGCCGGCGGCGCGGGCGCGCTCGCAGTGGGTGTCGACATCGCCGGCGATCTGGATCGAGGTCAGCTGGGTGTTCTTGCCGCCAAGCTTCAGCGGGCTCTTGTAATCGTCGCTCCATTCCTGGCCGACGGAGATCAGGTCGTCGCCATAGCGCATCTGGCAGTGAATGAAGGACCCGTCGTCGCCCTCGATATAGAGGGCGGTGTCAAAGCCGAAGGCGGCCTCTAGCCAGGCCATGGCGGCCTTGGGGTCCTGGTAAATGACGGAGGATTGGAAACCGAGGGACTTGGCCATGAGCGGATCCTAGAGTTTTTCGCGAATGTCGCGGCCGGTGGCGGCGGCCATCTGTTGCGCCGTAAGCTCTTCGATGGTCTGGCCGATGGACCAGGGGTGACCCTCCAGGTCCAGGCAGGTGTAGACCCGGTCGCCATAGGGCTGGGTGGCCGGCTCGCGCTGGATGACCGCGCCGGCGGCCCTGGCCCGCTCGCAGTGGGCGTCGAGGCCGTCGGAAAGCTGGAGGTGGACCGAGGCGGTGTGGCGGCCGGTAAGACCCGCGGGGCTGGCGGCGGCGCCATGCGGCGGGCCGACGACCATCACCAGGCTGTCGCCGAACACCGCTTCGGAATGGATGACGCCGCCCTGGCCGTCATCGACCACCATCCGCGTCTCGAAGCCGAAGGCGCGCTCAAGCCACGCCAGGGCCGCAACAGGGTCCTGATACCAGATCAGCGGCGTGATCGAGGGATAGCCCTTCATGATGAAAACTCCCTTGGCTTTGGCGAGGCTTAGGCGCTGGTCTTCACCTTGAGGCCGCTGCGGTTTTCCATGTCTTCGAGGGAGACCTGTTCGACGCTTTGGCGGAAGCACCAGACGTGGCCCTCGGGGTCGCGGACCCGGTAGGTGCGGTCGCCGTAGAATTGGGTCTCCGGGGCCTGGGCGATCTGGGCCCCGGCGGCGGCGGCGCGGGCGTGGTGTTCGTCGATGGGCTCGGCGGCGGTGATCCAGATGAACTGGGTGCCGGCGCCGCCGAGGGAGGCCGGGCTCTTCATCTGAGCGCCGCCCAGCTGTGGGCCGCCCCACTCTCCCCCCACGCCGATGGTCGAGCCGTCATAGACCATCTCCGCATGGCCGACATTGCCGGCGTCATCGGTGACCAGCAGGCTGACCTCGAAGCCGAAGGCGCGCTGGAGCCAGTCCATGGCGGCCTTGGGGTCGCGATAGAAGACGGTGGGGGTGATGGACATCGGCGAGGCTCCGCAGATGATGTTCATTTGAAAGAATATTTAACGCATATAGGAACTATCTAGTCAAGCCTGGTGCATGGGGTTTTGCCATCGCCCCTCCCCCGTCACCCCGGCCGTAGCGAAGCGGAGAGCCGGGGCCGGCTAGGCCGGCTCCTCGCTGGAGGTCGTCTGGGCGCCGGATGGGCCGGCCCCGGATCGGCGCGCTACGCGCTTGTCCGGGGTGAGGGGGATATTGGGTGGAGATAGGAATCAAAAAGGGCGGCCCGCGAAGGCCGCCCTTTTCGGATTTCGATATGCGCGAAGATTAGTCCTCGCCGCCGCCTTGCACCGGACCGGAGTCCTTGCCCTTGGCGGTCACGTCGCGGTCGACGAATTCGATCACGGCCAGGGGGGCGTTGTCGCCATAGCGGAAGCCGGCCTTGAGCACGCGGGTGTAGCCGCCCATGCGCGCCTTGTAGCGGGGGCCGATGGCCGCGAAGAGCTTGCCGACCTGTTCGACGTCACGGACCTTGGAGATGGCCTGACGGCGCGCGTGCAGATCGCCGCGCTTGGCCAGGGTGACCAGCTTATCCACGAAGGGACGCAGTTCCTTGGCCTCGGGCAGGGTCGTGACGATCTGCTCGTGCTTGATGAGCGAGGCGGCCATGTTGGCGAACATGGCCGTCCGGTGGCTCGTCGTACGGCCCAGTTTGCGGTGCGCAACGCCGTGGCGCATGGAAGTCTCTCCTCAGGTCGGGCCGTCTCTCGACGGGCCGGGCAAATAAGTTAGATCTGGTCTTCGAACTTCTTGGCCAGGTCTTCGATGTTCTCGGGCGGCCAGTTGGGCACGTCCATGCCCAGGTGCAGACCCATGTTGGCGAGCACTTCCTTGATTTCGTTCAAGGACTTGCGGCCGAAGTTCGGGGTGCGGAGCATCTCGGCTTCGGTCTTCTGGATCAGGTCGCCGATGTAGACGATGTTGTCGTTCTTCAGGCAGTTGGCCGAACGGACCGACAGTTCCAGTTCGTCCACCTTCTTCAGCAGGGCCGGGTTGAAGGGCAGTTCCGGCTTGGTTTCGCCGTCCAGCTTCTTCTTCGGCTCGTCGAAGGTGATGAACACCTGCAGTTGGTCCTGGAGGATGCGCGCGGCGTAGGCCACGGCGTCAACGGGGCTGACCGCGCCGTTGGTTTCCACTTCCATGATCAGCTTGTCGTAGTCGAGGCTCTGGCCCTGACGGGTGGGCTCGACGCGATAGGCGACCTTCTTGACGGGCGAATAGAGAGCGTCGACCGAGATCAGACCGATGGGCGCGTCTTCCGGACGGTTCTTCTCGGCCGGGACATAGCCCTTGCCGTTCTGGACCGTGAATTCGATACGCACCGAGGCGCCCTCGTCCAGGGTGAGCAGGACGTGGTCGCCGTTCAGAATCTCGATGTCCGAGGGGGCGTCGATCTGGCTGGCGGTGACGGCGCCGGGGCCGGTGGCGCGCAGGGTCATGCGCTTGGGCCCCTCGGAGTGCATCCGAACGGCCAGCTGCTTGATATTCAGGACGATATCGACAACGTCTTCGCGCACGCCTTCCAGCGACGAGAACTCGTGCACGACGCCGTCGATCTGGATGGCGATGACGGCCGCGCCTTGCAGCGAGGAGAGCAGGACGCGGCGGAGCGAGTTGCCCAGCGTCACGCCAAAGCCGCGTTCGAGGGGCTCGGCGACGATACGCGCCTTGCGCGTGGCGTCAGAGCCAGACTCGATCTGCGGCTTTTCGGGACGGATGAGCTCGTTCCAGTTTCTTTCGATCACGGGCGGATGTTCCTCGAACGCGGATGCGCCGGCCGCGGGGGGCGCGGGCCGGCGGGGAGGATGTGGGTCGTGGGTACTCTAGACGCGCCGGCGCTTAGGCGGCCGGCAGCCGTTGTGCGGGATGGGAGTAACGTCTCGAATGGTGGTGATGGTCATGCCCGCCGCCTGCAGGGCGCGCAGGGCCGATTCGCGTCCGGAGCCGGGGCCCGAGACGTTGACTTCCAGCGTCCGCACACCGTGTTCGGCGGCCTTCTTGCCGGCGTCCTCGGCCGCCATCTGGGCGGCGTAGGGGGTCGACTTGCGCGAACCCTTGAAGCCCATCGCGCCGGCGCTGGACCAGGAGATGGTGTTCCCCTGGGCGTCGGTGATGGTGATCATGGTGTTGTTGAACGAGGCGTTCACGTGCGCCACGCCCGCAGTGATGTTCTTGCGTTCGCGCTTTTTGACGCGTGCGGGTTCCTTGGCCATCGTCGGGTCTCTTACTTCTTCTTGCCGGCGATCGGCTTGGCGGGGCCCTTGCGGGTCCGGGCGTTGGTGTGGGTGCGCTGGCCGCGGACC
>DASVMY010000060.1:0-2293 GCA_036384135.1 Caulobacteraceae bacterium
CGGCGGTGATCGAGTCGCCCAGGATGGTGACGATCCGCACACCCCCGACACCCTTTTGAGCCTTGGCCAAGCAAGGGCTTGCCGCGCCCACAAGGCTCGCGACGAGCAGGCCGCGCCGGGTTAAGAAATGCTCAGGTGTGATCGCCATGCCGGGACCTTATGTAGAGTGGGTTGGCCGTCCCTCAACTGAAATTCCCTTAATGCAAAAGAGGTTCGATGTTTGACGCCGCCGCGCCTGACGCGCCACTGGCCCTGGAGGGGGTGACGCTGACCCTGCCGTCGGCGGCGGGGCCGGTAGAGATCCTCAAAGGCGTGGACTTCTTGGTCCGGCCCGGAGAGCGGGTGGCGGTGGTGGGGCCCTCGGGGTCGGGCAAGTCATCGCTGATCGCGGTGGCGGCCGGGCTGGAGCGGCCCACCTCCGGGCGCGTGCGGCTGCTGGGCGCGGACCTGGCCAAGCTCGACGAGGACGGCCGGGCGCGCCTGAGGCGCGGCAAGGTTTCCCTGGTTTTTCAATCCTTTCACCTGCTGCCCAACATGACAGCGGAGGAGAACGTCTCCGCCCCGCTGGAGATCGCCGGCGAGCGCGACGCCGCCAAGACCGCCCGCGGCTGGCTGGACCGGGTGGGGCTGACAACGCGCCTGCGGCACTATCCGCACCAGCTTTCCGGCGGCGAGCAGCAGCGGGTGGCGCTGGCGCGGGCGCTGGCGGCGCACCCGGCCCTGCTGTTCGCCGACGAGCCCACCGGCAACCTGGACGGACCCAATGCGGCGATGGTGGCGGACATGATGTTCGCCCTGGTCGCCGAGACCGCCGCCGCCCTGGTGCTGGTCACCCACGACGCCGCCCTGGCCTCCCGCGCCGACCGCACGGTGCATATGGCGGACGGGAACATGGACGCGAAAGCGTGCTGAACGCGCCCTTCCTGGTCTTCGCCCTGCGGGAAATGCGCTCGGGCGTGCGTGGTTTTCGGGTGTTCCTGGCCTGCCTGGCGCTGGGCGTGGCGGCCATCGCCGCAGCCGGGTCGACGGCCGAAGCCTTCCGCCAGGGCCTGGCCTCCCAGGCGCGGGAGATCCTGGGCGGCGACATCGCCATCACCATGGAGCAACGGCGGTTCACGCCCGCCGAGCGGGGCGCTTTCGCAAAGGCGGGCAATGTCTCCTACGCTGTCGCGGCGCGGGCCATGGCCCAGACTGACACCGGTGACCGGCGGCTGGTGGAGTTGCGCGGGGTGGAGGGGTCCTACCCCCTGGCCGGGGCGGTGACCCTGGCCCCGAACATGCCGTTGAGCCAGGCGCTGGGTATCCAGGGCGGCGTGCAGGGAGCGGCGGTGGAGCAGACCCTGCTGGATCGGCTGCACCTGAAGCTGGGCCAGACTTTCGAGGTCGGCAATGTGCCCATGGTCGCCCGCGCCGTGCTGGTGGCCGAGCCGGACCGGCTGTCGCGCGGCTTCGCGCTCGGCCCTCGGGTCCTGACCCGGATCAGCGCCGTGGAGCAGGGCGGCTTCCTGGCCCCCGGCCTGCCGTTCGGCGAGACCGCGCGCATCGCCATCCCGCCGGGCCAGAACATTGCAGCGGCCTCCGCCGGCCTGAAGAAGACCCTGAAGGACAGCCCCACCGTGGGCGGCTGGCGGATGCGCGACCGCAGCGACGCCACGCCCGGCCTTCGGCGCCTGATCGACCAGCTGGAGTATTTCCTGGGCTTCATCGGCCTGGCTTCCCTAGTGGCCGGAGGGCTGGGCGTCTCGGGGGCGGTGAGCGCCTATCTTGAGGACAAGAAGCCGTCGATCGCCGTGCTCAAGGCCCTGGGGGCGGAAGGGGCGCTGATCCGCGACACCTACCTGGTGCAGATCGGCCTCCTGGCCCTGCTGGGGGTCGCCATCGGCCTGGCGATCGGCGCCGTCGTCCCCTTCGGCCTGGGCGCCCTGGTCAAGAACAGCCTGCCGATACCGGCCCTGTTCGCCCTCTACCCCTTGCCGCTGGTCAAGGCTGGCGTCTTTGGCCTGCTGTCGGCCGCCGCCTTCAGCCTGGCCCCCTTGGCCCGGGCCAGGGCCACGCCGCCCAGCGCCCTCTTCCGCCATGACCTGAGCGGCCGCCTGACCTTCAGCGTCGAGACCGTGGCCGCCGCCCTGGCCGCCGCCGGTCTGGCCGCCCTGGCGGTGGTCACCGCCCCGACCCCCCTGGCGGCGGCGATCATGATCGGCGGGGTGGCCGCCGGCTTCGTGGTTCTGTGGGGTTTGGGGGTCGGCGCCGCGACCCTGGCCGGACGCATCCGATCCGGGGTCGGGGGGCCCTG